>CAIRWP010000051.1 GCA_903882335.1 uncultured Opitutia bacterium
CCTCCTGCGCAACGACGTCGGTCGCGTGTCGGCCCCGGGCACCGTGCGCGTCCCCGAGTTCATGGCGGTCGAGCGCTACTCGCACGTGATGCACCTCGTCTCGCAGGTCGAGGGCGACCTCGCCGCCGGCGCCACGCCGGCTGACGTCATCCGCGCGCTCTTCCCTGGCGGCACGATCACCGGCGCCCCCAAGGTGCGGACCATGCAGGTCATCGCGGAGCTCGAGCCGGTCGCGCGCGCCTTCTACACCGGCTCGTTCGGTTGGATCGGCGCCTCCGGCGACCTCTGCCTCAACATCATCATCCGCTCCCTGTGGACCGCCGAGGGCCGGGCCTTCGTCCAGGCCGGCGCCGGCGTGGTCGCGGATTCCGACCCGCGCCGGGAGCACGCCGAGTCCTGGCGCAAGGCGCAGGCCCCGCTCCTCGCCGCCGCCCGCGCGGCCCTCCCATGAGTCGGGTCTGCCGCAACGGCGTCCTCGCCGCGGGCGACGCCACGCCGGGCAGTTTTCCGGCGGGCGCGGCTTTCTTCGAGACGCTCGCCCTCCGTGCCGGCTTAGTCGAATGCCTCGACGACCATCTCGCGCGCCTCCGCGCCGGCCTGGACCGCGCGGGTCTCGCGGCCGGGCCGCTCGCCGCCGGCGACCTGGCCGCCTGGCGGGCGGCACTCCGTCTCCTGGGCGGGCGCGAGGGCGTGCTGCGCCTCGTTGTTGGCCGGGGCTTCGAGGAGCTCGGCCTGCGCGCCCTGCTTCCGTCGCCCGACGTCTTCGGTCTGCGTTCGCTCCGCACCGTGCGCGACGCCCCGGAATGGCTCCCGCGGCCGAAATCCGCGCCCTGGGCGAACTCGCTGGCGGCCGCGATCGAGCTACGTTCGCTGGGCGAAGGCGCTGGCGTCGAAGGCGTGCAGTTCGACGCGCGCGGCTACGTCAGCGAAGCCTCCCGTTCGAGCCTGGCCTGGGTCGAGGACGGGGTGTTGAGCGTCCCGGCAGCCTCCACGGGCCGCCTGCCGGGCACGGCGCTCGGCCAGCTGCTCCGCTGCGCCGGCCTGCCCGTGCGCGAGGTCGAGGCGGGCGTGCCGCTCCGCGCCGAGGCCATCCTCGTGCTGCGTTCGACGTTGCCGGGCGGCGCCGCCGCGGTGTCGCGCTGGGACGACGCTGCCGGCCAGCCGCTGTGGTCCGGCGATCCCGCCGCCGCGCGGCCCCTGCTGACGGCGCTGGCCGCTTGGCGGGCTCAGCGTTGCGTCAGCCTGCCGTAGAGGGGCAGGGCGCTCGCGAGGATGAAGAGCGCGAGGAAGGCGACGCTGAGCAACGCGGAGAGGCTGACGGTGACGAGCAGCTGGGCCAGGCCGCGGGCGGCCTCGGTCTCCGGCAACCGGAAGGCGCGGTAGGCGATCCCCGTCGTCACCACGCCGAGCCCGAAGAGGGTGAGGAGCGCCGCGGTGAAATGATTGAAGAAGCAGTTGGTCAGCGCCGAGATCGCGCCGGGCTCGCTGGCGATCAGCGTGAGCAGCACCGGCTGGGCCCGGAAGGCGATGGCTCCCGCGGCGGCGGGCAGGGCGGCGGTCAGGAAGACGGCCAGCGCCGAGGCCAGCTTCTGTTCGCGGGGGGTCATGCGCCGAGTGTCCCCAGCTTTCGCGGGCGGTCAACGTCGGGATTCTCCCTCGCCAACGGGGGCAAACCGCCCTAGGTCTGGGCTTCGCATGGACCATTGGATCCTCTGGCCCGTCTTCGTTCTCCTCAACGGGTCGGCCGCCGCCATCTCCCTCGTTTCCGGCACCGTCGTCGCCCTCTCCCATACGGAACTGGAGGACCTGCGCCGCCGGGACGCGCAGGCGGCCGTCTCGCTGGAGCGCAGCCGCGGCGACCAGGGTAACACCCTGGCTGCCTTCGAGGTCCTGATCGCCGCCTTCGTCGGTATGAGCGCCCTGCTGGGCGGCATCCTCGTCGGAGGTCGCTTCCTGCCAGACGCCCTCGCGGGTGGGGCGCAGCTCGCGGTCGCCGCCCTCGCGATCGTGGCCGTCTCGTTCTTCATGGCGTGGCTCACGGTCATGCTGCCCCGTAAGGTCGGGATCCATTTCCGCGTCGTCCTCGCCCCGCGGATCGCCCCCACGCTGTCGCTCGTCCGCGGCGCGGCCTCGATCCTCCGGAGTTTCGGCAAGCTGCATGACTCGCTGGCCCCGCCCGCCGAGACCGGCGTCGACCAGGCGGACGCCGACATCGGGAGCCTCGCGCGCGCCGCCGCCCGCGAGGGCAAGATCACGCAGGCCGAGAGCAACCTCGTCGCCAACGCCGTCCGCCTTGATGATATTCCGGTCTCCCAGGTCCTGACCCCCCGCCCGGTCGTCACCGCGCTGGACGCCGACCTCACGGTCGCCGACGTGCTCCGCCTCTACCCGAACGTCCCGCACGGCCGGCTGCCGGTCTGGGAGAAGAACCCCGACCGCATCGTCGGCCTCGTCCGCCGCCGCGACCTCCTCAAGGCCGCGGGCGAGGACCGCCATGCCACCAAGGTCCGCGAGCTCATGGGCAAGGCGCACATCGTACCCGAGAACGCGAACCTCTCGGACGCCCTCCACGACCTCGTCCGGAACCACCAGCAGCTCGCGGTCGTGGTCGACGAGTTCGGCGCCTTCGCCGGCGTCATCACCCTCGAGGACATTTTCGAGTCCCTGCTCGGCATCGAGATCTACGAGAAGGACGACCCGCACCCCGACATGCGCGAGCTCGCCCGCCAGCGCGGTCATCGCCTCGGGCGCAAGGGCGCCGGCGAAGCGCCGGCGAAGCCCGCCCCATGATCGGGCGCGTGCTCGGCGCCTGGGTCCACGACCTCGACCCGGTCGCGATCCATTTCCCCGCGAGCTGGGGCCTGCGCGGCGTCCATTGGTACGGTCTCGCGTACGCGGCCGGCTTCCTCGCCGCAGCCTGGTTGCTCGGCCGGTGGCGTCGTCAAGGGTTGGCGCCCGCCCGCCACGCCGCCGACGAATCGACCCTGGTCACGGCGGTGATGGTCGGCGTCCTCGCCGGCGGTCGTCTCGGTCACGTGCTCCTCTACGCGCGCGACGAGTTCGCCGCCGACCCGCTCATGGTCTTCCAGGTCTGGAAGGGCGGCATGGCCAGCCACGGCGGTTTTATCGGCGTGGTGCTGGCCGGCCTCTGGTACGCGCGCACCCGCGGCGTCCCGTTCCTCGCCGTCGGCGACCTGCTCTGCGCGCTGGCGCCCGCCGGGATCTTCTTCGGCCGGCTCGCCAATTTCGTGAACGCCGAGCTGGTCGGCCGGACGACCGACGTCCCGTGGGCGGTGATCTTCCCGCACGAGGGCCCGTCGCCGCGTCACCCGTCGCAGCTCTATGAAGCCTTTGGCGAAGGCCTGCTGCCGCTCGTCTGGGTGCTGGTACGTTACCCGCGCCGCCTCCCGCCGGGCCGGCTCGCCGGCGAATTCCTGCTCCTCTACGCCGTCGCGCGCATCGTGTGCGAGGCCTTCCGCGAAGCCGAGGACGGCCATATCCTCGGGCTGACCGCCGGCCAGTTCTGGACGTTGCCGCTGGCTGCGGCCGGACTCTGGCTCGTCTGGCGCGCCCGGCGGACGGCTGAATGATGTTGCCCGTGCGCGGGGACGGTGGGAGAAGCGGGGCGCGCCATGACGACCGTCCCGCTCCTTGACCTCGGCCCGCAGAACCGCGCCCTCGAAGCGCAGTTCGAAGCCGCCTTCCGCGACGTCCTCCGCTCGAACCAGTTCATCATGGGCCCGCGCCTCGAGGCCTTCGAGAAGGACTGCGCGGCGTTCCTCGGCGTGAAGCACGCGCTCGGCGTTTCCTCCGGCACCGACGCCTTGTTGCTTGCGCTGATGGCCCTGGACATCGGCGAGGGCGACGAGGTCCTGCTCCCGGCCTTCACCTTCTTCGCCACCGCCGGCTCGGTCGCCCGCCTCGGCGCGACGCCCGTCTGGGTCGACGTCGACCCGCATCACTTCAACATCGACCTCGCGGACGCCGCCCGGAAGGTCTCGCCGCGCACCCGGGCGATCATGCCGGTGCACCTCTTCGGCCAGTCCCTCGACCTCGACGCGCTCCAGGCCTTCGCCGCCGCGCACAAGCTCCGCGTCGTCGAGGATGCCGCCCAGTCCATGGGCGCCCGCTGGAAAGGCCGCGCCACGATGTCCGTCGGCGATCTCGGCGCCACGAGCTTCTTCCCCTCCAAGAACCTCGGTGGGATGGGCGACTCCGGCCTGGTCACCACCCAGGACGACGCGCTCGCCGAGCGCGCCCGCATCCTGCGCGTCCACGGGATGCAGCCCAAGTACTACCACCGCGAGGTGGGCGCGAACTTCCGCATGGACCCGCTGCAGGCGGCGCTCCTGCATCTCAAGCTACCGCAGCTCCCCGGCTACAACTGCGCGCGGGCGGGCAACGCCCTCTTCTACCACGGCGCGCTCAAGGGCGTCGCCGGCATCGCCGAGAACCGGGCCGGCGCCGATCGGGCCGCCAAGATCCTCCTGCCCGTCGACTTCTCCGGCCAAGGGATCTGGAACCAGTTCACGCTTCGTGTCACCGGCGGCCGGCGCGATGCCCTCAAGGCTTTCCTCACGGAGCGCAAGATCGGCTGCGAGATCTATTACCCGATCCCGCTGCACCGCCAGGAGTGCTTCGTCTCCCGGGGTTATCCCGGCGCCGACACCGTCGAGGTCTCGGAGCAGCTCTCCGCCGAGGTGCTCAGCATCCCGATTTTCCCCGAGCTCACGGGCGAGCAGCGCCAGTGGGTCGCGGATGCGCTCGCGGATTTCGCCGCGGGGAAGGGCGCGTAAAAAGGTTTTAGCGGTTAGCGGTTGGAATTAACTCAAAGGGAAACCGGAGACCGGATGATTGGCTGGGGTTCCTTTCGGGTGACGGCCATCGGGACCTCAGCCATCCGGTTGTCAGCCGTTCAGCCTTCAGCCGCCGGCACCAGCTTCCTGCGGCCGATCGCCGAGGAGCCGTCCCCTGAGTCGCCGACAACCGAGGCTGTCACCCGACACCTGGAATTCATTTCTATCCGCCAACCGCTAACCGCCAATACCTAGGCGCTTACGCGCTCAAAAAAACCGGATCGTCTTCACCTTCATCTTCTCGTGCTCGGCGTCGGTGCACGGCGCGTTCGTCGGCACCGTGGGGGCGACGTCGTTCGTCTGCACGAGGCCCTTTGCCAGCAGGTACTGCTCGACCTCAGCGCCCGAGACGTCGGCCAGCATCTCACCGTCGATCTCGACGCAGGGCGAGAGGCGCTGCCCGGTGCGCTCCACCATCTCGGCGTAGTTCGCCGGGACGTTGATGATGTCCACGTCCTCGTAGGCGAGCGCGTACTTCTTCATGATGGCGCGGACGCCGTTGCTCCAGCCGCAGCTGGGTTTGAGGTAGCACTTGATTTTCATCGTGCTCCCTAGTGTGCGGTTAATCCGTGGTAATCAAGCCCGACGGGACTTTTTCCCCTCCCGCTCGGGCGGCGGGGCCGGTTCGTACCAATAACCGATGCCGTGGATCGTGCGGAAGCAGTCGAGGTCGCGGCCGAAGCCGGCGAAGGCGTCGCGGATCTTGGCGATGTACTGGTCGAGGGAGCGGCTGCGGACGTCGGCATGGACGCCCCAGACCGCGTGGATCA
Organism: uncultured Opitutia bacterium; assembly: GCA_903882335.1. Classification (GTDB taxonomy): domain Bacteria; phylum Verrucomicrobiota; class Verrucomicrobiia; order Opitutales; family UBA953; genus UBA953. The sequence goes on from CAIRWP010000051.1 coordinate 5,627, forward strand.
GGCTGTGCCGGCTGATGATCACGCCAGGGTTGGCGTGCAGGTGGTAGAGGATGCCGAGCTCCTTGCGGCCGAGCTTGCACTTCTTGCCCGGGCCGAAGACGAGCTCGAGCCGCTCCGGGTGGACCTCCGCGCCGTTGAACAGGAAGACCCCCGTCGCGAGGTCGGCATTGCGCGTCAGGCGGCTGTCGCCCGCCGTCTCGCTACGCCGGAGCACGGCGTGGATGCGCGCGATGAGCTCGTCCTGGTCGTGCGGCTTGGCGACGAAGTCGTCGGCCCCGAGGTCGAGCGCCCGCGCGGCCTGCCCTGGCAGCTTGAGCCCGGAGAGGAAGACCACGGCCGGCCCGAGGGTCATCCGCCGGATCGACTGCAGGAGTTCCCAGCCATCCACGTCGGGCAGGGCCGGGTTGAGCAGGACCAGGTGGACATGGTTCTCCCCGATGAACTTCAGCGCGGTGGCGCCTTTGTGGAAGACTTGGGTGACGAAGCCTGCGGTCTCCAGTTGTTCGGTGAGCAAGGCGGCGAGGCCTCGTTCATCTTCAATGATGACCACGAGAGGTTTCTGCTTGGGGCTCATGCAGAAAAGGTGGGGGTAAGACTAGGGGGTGATTACAGATGTAAAAAACAGGGGGGTGTTGCCAAGCGTTTAAAAACACCTTAGATTAGTTAAATGACAGTTATCGAGCGAAAAGCCCGTACGGCTAACTGGAAAATCTGCCTATTTTTAGGCATATTCATCAGTTCGGCTGCCTGGGGTGGATGTGCGCTCGCCGAGCAGGCCGGCAAGAAAGGCGCCATGAAGTCCAAGGACCCCATCGAGGATCGCAGCCTCTTCGGTCGGTGAACAGAGCCCCGGCTTCATCGTGCGGACGGCTCGGTCAGGGCCGGCGGTAAAGGCTGCAGTATGGGTAATTAACCCTACGAGCAGGTGGGGGTTCAGTGGTTGACTCTCGAGGGTCTAAATAGGATACCAAATCCTTCATTTAACCCCTTGCCCCACCCACACCATGCGGATCTCTAAATCTCTGTTGGTGGCCGCGGCTACGCTTGCGACCGCAAGCCTCGCCCAGGCCCAACAAAACGTCACCGGGGCCACCTGGGTGGGGCCCGCGCTGGGGGGCTCGGGGACCTGGGAACGCTGGACCGGCGCGCCGGCCCATAACTACTGGACCGCGACCTCCGTGGCCGGCAACCCGCTGGTATCGGGCGCCCGCCTGACGAACACCGCCACGTTGACCTTCCAGTATAACGGTCCCGTCCTCGCCGAAACGCCCGAAGGAGCCTACCCGACGCAGACCGTCGATATCCTGTACGACTCGAGCAATGTCTCCAGCCAGTCGCAGACCCTCCGGTTCTTCAGCAGCGGCTACCGTTTGCTGCCGGGGGCATTCAATACCTCGGTGATCGCCGAACCCTCCGCCGCCAACTTCACGGACATCGACCTCGTCCGTTCGCCGGCCCTCGCCCCCTACCTCACCACCCCGAACGGCACGTTGCAGCTGGGCACGGTCACCTTCACCACGGCCTCCCCCGTGCTCGCCACGGACCCGAAGCCTTTCGTCGTCCTGCGCAACGCCACCACGGCCGACCGCATCACCGTCACCAACGCGGGCACGGCCGTCATCCTCGAGAACCTGGTCGCCTCGACGATCTCCGGCGCCTTCAGCGGCAACGGCGACCTCATCAAGACGGGCGGCGGCGTCCTCCAGTACCAGGGCAGCGCCGGCCGCATGTTCGACTACGCCGTCGCGCTCCCTTATTCGTACATCCAGACGCCCTTCGGGTTCTTCCTGTCGAACCCCGGGACCAACAACATCTACGGTCTCCGTCCGATCGACCTCAGCCCCAACGTCCCGGCGCCCGATCTCACCAACGGCAACAACTGGCGTCTGTCCGGCCTGCAGGGTCGCGTCCAGGTCGATGCCGGCCTGCTCATGGTCAGCGGCCACCTCAACATGTGGCATGACTACGGCGCCCGCGTGGAGAGCCAGATCCTCGCGCCTTTCGAGATCCCGACCCTCGTCGCGAACATCTCCCCCAACGCCGGGGACGCCGACAGCATCGCCTACGCCCTCGCCAAGCGCATGACCGGCGCGAGCAACATCGTCCTGAACGGCTCCGCCGAACTCAGCTTCACCAACACCGCGACCAACGTCGGCGCGCTGCGCCTGAACTTCGTCCACAACCTCCAGGCCGGCGACAACAACGACCAGTTCCAGACCACCGTCACCACGGGTCCCGACGCGAGTTACCGCCTCGGCATCCACATCGACCAGGACTTCGTCGGCTCCGTCGGCATCCTCGCCGGCGGCGGCAAGGTCATCAAGACCGGCGCGGGCACCCTCCGCGTCCTCAACGACTCGCGCATGACGGGCGACTTCATCGCGGCGGGCGGCACCATCATCCTGGAGTCGGCCACCGGGCTGACCTTCGCCAACAGCAGCTCCTTCAACATCGCCGGCACCCAGGACACCGCCGACTTCAACGGCGCCCAGCAGACGGAGGGCGCCCTCGGGCTCTCCCGCCGCGGCGCCAACATCCGCTACGCGGAGGTGGCCTCCAATTCGAACAACTACCCGCGCTGGGATTATCGTCCCGCGCTCTTCCCCGACACCGGGACCCTGACCGTCCAGCGGGACGGCGCGGACCAGTTCATCTCCTACGCGAACACGGGGGCCGAGGTCATCCTCCGCAACGACCAGACGATCCGCAATTTCCAGGCCGACTTCGCCCTGAACGCCAAGGGCACCACCAACATCGGCGGGGCGAACGCCGAGGTCTACACCGCGGTGGACGCGATCCGCACCGCCGCCGACGTGAGCGACAAGAACGAGCTCGTCATTCCCGGCACCGGCGTGGGCGCCACCTTGCGCCTCGACGGCCACACCCTCACCATCAACCAGGACGCGGGCCGGGACGGCTTGTTCAGCGGCAACATCTTCGGCTACGATTCGGTCAACGACGTGCCCGGCGGCCGCATCGTGAAGACGGGCGCGGGCACCCTCGTCCTCCTGCTCGCCAGCGGCTCCTCCTACGACGAAACCCTGGTCTTGGGCGGGACGTTCATCGCCAACGCGCAGGGCCTGGGCCAGAAGCAGGTCTTCATCGGCGACAACGGCACCTTCGCCATCCTGCAGAACAACTCCGGCACGCTCTCGGCTAACCTCGCGGGCTCCGCGGGCTCGACCCTCAAACTGCTCGCTTCGGCGGTGCTCGACAACGGCAGCGGCGCCGGCATCCAGGTCAACCCGGGCCTCGACCCCGGCGAGCTCAACGTCATCAACGCCCAGGACCAGTTCCGCGGCAGCATCCTCGTCAACGACGGCGTCGACCTTTCCTTCTCCGGCGGCCGGAACAACACCTTCATCAACGCCACCGCCGTCACGCTCGACTCCGGCTCCAACCGCGAGACCGTGCTCCGTTTCGGTGACACCAACCAGCTCATCCGTAACCTGGCGGGCAACGCCTCCGCGCGCGTCGAGCTCGGCCGCGGCGACATCACGCTGGAGCAGAACGCGAGCCTGGCTTACGCCGGCTTCATCACCGGCGTCGGCAGCCTGATCAAGCAGGGCACCGCCGGCTTCACCTTGGCGGGCACCACCGGCACCAGTCTCTTCAAGGACGCCTACTACGGCGCGACCATCGTCCGTCCGGGCGGCGCCTTGATCGCCGGCACCGCCAACGCCACGCCCAACACCTCGGCCCTCGTGCTCGTCGGCGCCGGCACCTACACGCAGGGCAACCAAGCCCAGGTCGTGGGCGCCCTCTTCGGCTCGGCCAGCTCCTTCGTCAACCTCGGCACGGGTAGCCTGACCGTGGGCTACACGTCCGCGCGCGCGGCCTCCCTCACCACCGCGCTGCAGGGCTCGAACCCGCTCCTCGCCGACTACCTCGGGACCACCACGCAGTTTGACCCGATCCTCCCCGCGCAGCCGCTGCCGGTCCAGCCGACGGGCGTGGCGGGCGAACTGGGTTCCGCCTCGCTGGCGCTGAGCTCGATCGAGAACGTCGGCGTCGGCCAGGTCATCGGCGGGGCCAGCCTCGCTGGCGGCACCTACGTCACGAAGGTCATCGCGGCCGGCTCCACCGCCGTCGCCGGCACCATCGCCGCCGGTCTCACCGCGCTCCCCACCACGAACGCCAGCGGCCTCTCCGTCGGCCAGATTGTCACCGGCACTGGCATCGCCGCCGACACCGTGATCACCGTAATCACCGGTAACAACCTCACCCTGAGCAAGCCGCTCGCCGGCGTCGCGACCGGCGCCGTCACCGGCCTGGCCGGCGTCGAACTGAGCGCGCCGCTGACCGCGGCCGCGCTGAACGTCAACTTCGCCGTCCTCCGCGTCCGCACCGTCGACGTCAGTTCCCTGTCGCTCAGCGCCGCCGAGCTCAACCAGCTCTACACCGGCAACCTGTCGATGCCCGAGCTGACCTCGCTTTACCTCAGCCGCGTCGCCGTCGGCACCGCTATCGGCAGCTACGTCGCCCCGACCGCCGCCGCCGAGCTCGCCTTCGCGGCGACCCGCTCCTTCGACGGCCGTCTCGTCGGCTCCGGCGCGTTGATCAAGATCGGCAACGAGGATCTCAACCTCGGCGGCTCCAGCCCCGACTTCACCGGCCGCGTCGAGATCTCCGGCGGCACCCTCAACCTCATCTGGGTCACGGGCTCGAACGAGGCACCGCTGCGGGCCGCCCAATACTTCCTTACGACCGCCCCGGGCACGCTCGCCGTCACGGTCAACGACGCCTACGACCCATTGAGCGACCTCACCAAGCGGACTTTCACGACGCCGATCGTCGGCACCGGCGGTTTCGTCAAGCGCGGCGAAGGCTACCTCAAGCTCGAGCCCGGCGTCGTCGTCGGCCAGACGCCCTACACCGGCACCACGACCGTGCAGGCCGGCTGGTTGGAGATGGCGGCCTTGGCCACCAACGGCCCGGCGGTCTTCGACCCGCTTTCCTTGGGAGTCCTGGGCGGCGCCGCCGCCGCGAACAGCGTCGCCCTCGTCGATGTGACCGGCTTGTCCGTCGGCCAGGTCGTCCTCGGCACGGGCATCCCCGCGGGCACCTCGATCACCGGCATACGCGCCGCGGGGACGGGCGCCATCACCGGAATCATCCCCACCGGGGCTACCATCCTGCCCATGGCCAACACCGCCGGCCTGGCCGTCGGCCAGATCGTCACCGGTTTCGGCATCCCCTTCAACACGACCATCACCGCGATCGCGCCCAATGCCAGCGTCACCCTGAGCAACCCGCTGCAGTCCGCCGCGTCCGGCGTGGTCACCGGCTTGGCCGGCGTCACCCTGAGCGCGAACCTGACCCAAGCGGCCGCCGGCAACCTCAGCGTGCTGACGCACCTCGTGCTGACCACGCCCGTCGACGTGACCTACACCGGCGCCGTTTCCGGCGTCGGCCAGCTCGAGATTCGGGCCGGCTCCAAGGTCCTGACCGCGGGCGGTTCCCTGACCCATACCGGCGGCACCTTGGTGCGCACCGGCACGCTCCTCGCCTCGGCCGGTTGGGCCGGCGCGTCGACGGGCGACATCACCGTCCTCGCCGGCGCGACCGCCCGGCTCAACGTCCAGCTCGATAAAACCATCACGAGCGGCGCCATCGGCACGAGCAGCCTCATCGTCGGTGACGTGACCGGCCTCGCCAACGGCCAGGTCGTCGTCGGCACGGGTATCCCGCTGGGCACGACCATCACCGGCATCAATCTCGTCACCCGGGAGCTGACGCTCTCCGCCGCGCTCACCGCTGCCGCCAGTGGCACGCTGCAGGTGGCCAACGACCTGTCCGCCACCGGCGTCTTCGTCGGCGCCGGCACCGTCATCAAGGAAGGCATCGGTTCGTTGACGCTGAACACGCCGACCACCGCCTTCGCCGGCACCTTCCGCTCCGACGCGGGCACGACCAACCTCGTCGCCGACAACCTGTTCGGCAACCCGAACGCCCTGCCGGTCCAGTCCGTCGCCGCCGTCGATCTCCGCGGCACCTCCGTGCTCAACGTCCAGGACGGCACCGACCAGTCTTTCCGCAACCTGTCCGGCGAAGCCGGCTCCTCGATCGTCTTCGCCGACCCCGGTTCGGTCGTCACCTTGCAGGTCGATCCGGTCGGCAACTACAGCTTCGCCGGCCGTTTCCAGCAGGCCTTGGGCGTCACCGATGGCACCATCGTCAAGACCGGCACGGGCACCTTGACCCTCGCGCCCACCGCGGGCTCGAACAGCCTCGACGCCGTCGTCGTGACCGCGGGCAAGCTCGTCGGCACCACCGCCGGCTTCGCTACGGCCGATCTCTACGTCGGCACGGCCGGCAATGTCGCGTTTCACAATGCGACCGCCGGTACCACGGTGACCTTCAACAACACCGTCCTGGGCGCGGAGAACTACCAGGCCGGCCTCGGCGTCGGCACCGTCGGCAAGACCGGCGCCGGCATCGTCGAACTGACCGCCGCCGCGGACAACCTCCGCTTCAACGTCGAGGCCGGCGAACTGCGCCTGACGGACAGCCGTCTGGGTGAGCAGGATCTCTTCACCGCGATCATCGCTTCCGGCGCCACGCTCAGCCTGGCGCTGGCCGACAATCGCCGGATCGGCTCCCTGGTGCCCCCGTCCGTCAGCCAGATTTCCGGTGGCGGCACCCTCGACCTCCGTTCGGATGTGGTCGGCGTGGCCCGCACGGTCTTCGCTTACGCCCAGCCGGGCGTGGCCACGACCAACCTGGGCGCGGACATCACCCTCGATGTGTCGACCCTGACCGATATCACCGGCATCACCGGCGCGGCCGGCTCGATCCTCGACCTCGGCGCCGCCGCCCCGGGCCGGACTCTCAGCCTCACCCAGTCGGTCGACGGCGTCTTTGCCGGCAACCTGCAAGGCACCACGGACCTCGTCATCAAGGGAACCGGTATGCTGCGCTACACCGGCGCCGCGCTCACCCTTCCGGGCGTCGATACGCCGGCGGCCAACACGCCGAACTCCGTCACCGTGCTCGGCGGCGGCCTTGGCCTCGACGTCGGTAATCTCCGGGAAGTCAACCTGGCGGTCGACGGCACCCGCCGCGCGCGCCTTGGCGTGACGGTCGACACCGGCACGGCGGCCTACGTCGGCGCCGTGACCGGCAACCCTGGCGCGGCCGAACTGGTCAAGCTCGGGGATGGCACTTTGGATCTCACCGCCGCGGCGATAACCGCGGGCAGCACCCTGGCTGACCCGGTCTTCGGCTCCTACGTCGTCAAGGAGGGCACCTTGCGCGTGACCCTGGACGCCAGCTCCAAGATCCTTCCCTACCTCGGGGAAAGCCGTCCGCTTCGCCTGGATGGCGGGACGCTTGCGGTGGAGGTTGCCGCCATCGGCGGCGCGCTCCAGTCCGCTCAGCCTGACTTCATCCCCACGATTGTCAGCGGGACGGCCGGGCAAGCCACCGTCACGGTGGACAACGTCGCCGGCTTGGTCGTCGGCCAGCGAGTCTCCGCCCTCGGCATCCCGTCCGGCACCACCATTGCGGCGGTGGACCCGATCACGAAGACGTTGACGCTCTCGCAGACGATCACGCGGTCTTTTGCGCAGCAAGAAAGCATCCGGCTGGGGCTTGGTGGGCTTGACGTGACCACCTCGGTCGCTGGCACGCCTACGTTGAACGTCCGCGGCGACATCGCCGGCGAACTGAATGTCCAGGGTGGCACGAATTTGCAGCTGGGAACGGCGGTGACCGCCCCCCTCAGCATCTTCGGAAACGTCTCGATTACCGCCGGCTCGACCTTGAGCGGTTCGGCGAATATCCGGGGCAATCTTTCCGTTGGCGCGGGCGCGTCGCTGGCTCCGGGTTATTCGCCGGGCACACAAGTCGTGGCGGGGAACTTCACCTTGGCGGGTAATGCCAACATGGAGGTCACCGGCACCCCGACCGGCGTCGCTCCCAATCAGCTCTTCAACGATTCCGTCCAGTTCTCCGGCACGGCGTCCCTGACCGGCAACCTCATCATCGAACGCTGGAACGCCCCGGCGACCACGACCGCCCCGGCCTTCGGCCGTCGCTTCGTCCTCTTCAAGGATACTTCGGTCGACGCTTCCCCCACGGTGACGGAGAGTTTCGTCAACCTGATCTCTCAGCCCAACCTCAGCGTCGCCCCGGGCGCCGGGCGCTACCTCATCGCTGAGCCGCGGGCGGATGGCGCCTTCCCCGGCTTGCCCACCTCGCCCTCCGAATACGCCGTCTACTTCGTCGGCGGCGCCGACCGTTACGCCATCCCCGGCGTGGCCACCGGTATCGTCAACTACCTGCAGCAGATCACCAAGACCTCCGCCGGCGGGGCCCTTCAGGCCAACGACGCGGTTTTCCTGCCCAGCAACGTCGCGACCGACGCCAATTACCTCAACGAGCTGGCGGCCCGCCTCATGCTCTTGGATGACGCGACGCTCGCCGCGTCGATCCGTTCGCTCCAGCCCGCCTCCCTCTCGGCCATCCCGGCGACCGTCGCCCTCGAGCAGCGCGCCGAGACCGATGCCCTCCAGCGTCGTCTCGACCAGCGTCGCTACGACCGCGCGGGTTACAGCGTCTACTACAACGAGTTCTTCGTCGAGGCCACCTCGACCCGCTTCCAGGGCGGTTCCGGCGCGGGCGCCCCGCCGTTCAACTCCACCCTCACCGGCCTGCTCGGCGGCTACATGAAGGACCTCAACCCGTGGTCCGTGGCCGGCGTCACCCTCGGCGCCTCTCGCACCACCAGCACCCTCGCCGAGGGCGCCGGGTCCGTCTCCGGCAACGCCTTCCGCGCCACCGCCTTCTTCTCCGGCATGCTGGGCGAGCGTCGCGACACCGTCTACCTCGACGCCGGCGTCTCCTTCGGCAACAGCACGAACACCTCCGAGCGCGTGACGTTCCTTGGCACGCAGCGCGGCTCGCCCTCGGCGATGTCGTACGGCGCCTTCGCCCGCCTCGGCGCGGGTTTGGCGACCAAGGGTGGCGTCAACTTCACCCCGTTCGTCGGCCTCGACCTCGTCCGCGTCAGCGGCAAGTCGTTCGTCGAAACCAACGGCAGCCGGTCCAATGACCCGACTTCCCTGAGCGTTAGTTCCTACGATTACACGTCGGCCCGCGCCTCCACCGGCACGGGGATCGCCTGGCTGTCCGTCCACGAGGGGCAGATGATCAAGTTCGCCTTCGACCTCGAGGCTTTCGCCGAAGTGGGCGGGGGGAAGACGGCCGACATCGAGGCCAACTTCGGCGGGGTCGGTGCCTTCAACACCAAGACCAATGTCGCCGCCGGCTCCGGCGTCCGCGTCGTGCCGTCGTTCACGTTCGGTCCGAACCCCGACACGGCCTATTACCTGACGATCTCGCTCGAGAAGGCCGGTTCCACCCAGACCACCGGCTTCGAGGCCGGCTACCGCCGTCGCTTCTGATCGTCCCGCTCACTTCCTTTCCGCAATGAAACTCTCCCGCCGCTTCCTCGTCCTGGCCGCCGCCCTCGCGGCCGCCCCCCTCGCCCGGGCCGACGTCACCGTCAACTACGCCGCGCCGCAGCAAAACCCGGCGCAGGTGCTCGTCGGCGCGCCCCTCACGGGCGTCGTCAACCTGACCAACCTCAGCGCCCCCGGCACCTTGCCGAGCCCGACGCAGATCCAGGAGCAGACCCGCACGATCACCTCGCTGAACCTCAGCCAGCCCGTCGGCGTCCGCACCCAGCTCATCGTCAACCAGCAGGTCGCCGCGACCACCCAGATCAAGCTGCTCAGCGACGACTTCACCTCGATCACCGCCTTCCCGGTGACCGACTTGGCGATCGCCGACGTGGTCCCCCTGTTCATCAAGACCGGCGGCGGCACCCTCCAGTACGATGCCTTCAAGGACATCAATTACTTCGGCAACAACACCTTCACCAATAACTCCAACCTGCCCAACGACCTGCGCGCCCAGGGCGCCTTCTCGGGCATCGCGATTGTCAACCAAGGCTCGCTGGTCGTCAGCGGCTACCTCAACCAGTGGGCCCAGTACGGCGCGAACGCGCCCGCGGGCTTCACCTCGCGCATGGTCGGCGCCAAGGCCGTCCTCGTGCAGGGCAACGCCACGCTCAGCTTCCAGAATACCCCGTACAACGTCGTCCGCCAAGGCCCGCAGCTGGGCGACGGCCAGCTGGGGAACCCCTCCTCGCCGCTGGTTTTCCGCCTGAATTTCGTCCACAACCTTTACGCCGGCACCTTGGTCGACTTCGTGAGCGGCAACGAGGGGTCCGACGTCAACACCGTCCTCGAGGTCGGCAAGGACGATGACTACGCCCTCAACGCCCATTTCGACGCCGGCATGGTCGGTTCCATCGGCCGCATCGACGGCGCTGGTCGTCTGTTCAAGACCGGCACCGGTCAGCTGACCATCCTGAACAGCAGCCGTCTCACCGGCGACGTCTTCATCGCCGGCGGCGACCTCGTGCTCAACGACCCCAACGGCCTCGCCCTGCGTCAGGCCGCCTCCGTCAACCTCATCGGCGGCTCGCCGACCGGGCAGACCACGCTGTCGGAATTCAACTCCGCCACCGACCAGGGCGGCGGCACCGAGTGGCGCCCGGGCTACCTCCCCGCCGGCGGCGCCCCCGTCCTCGAGGTGCGCAGCAACCAGACGATCCGTAACCTGCAGGCCCTCTTCGCGGAAGCCGCCGTCAATCTCTGGGACGCCGGTCCCGGCACCGGGTCTCGCATCGATGTCTCGCCGAACCAGCGCCTCGTCGTCATCCAGGACGCGAACCTCGACGGTTACTACACGGGCAGCATCAACGGCGGCCAAGGCGTCTTCGACAAGCAGGGCGTCGGCGCGCTTGCGCTGATGGGTACCAGCTCGACCATCGGCCAGATCGACGTCAACGGCGGCAAGATCATCGCGAACGTGCAGAGCCTCGGCTACGGCCGCGTCGTGCTGGGCACCGCCGGCACCCTCTCCATCGTCCAGAACAACGCCGGCACGCTCCGGGCGCAGATCAACGGCGCCGCCGGCTCCGTCCTGACCGTGGCTCCGACGGACACCATCGTCAACACCCGCTCCGGCAACGCCACCATCGGCAACGGCCAGCTCGGCGTGATCGACGTCTACAACCGGCAGGACCTCTTCTTCGGCGAACTCGTCGTCCGCAACGGCATCACGCTGGCCTTCTCCTTCGGTCAGGACAACACGTTCGTGAACGCCTCCTCGATCAAGCTGCAATCGGGCATCGGTGACAACGACGTGAACGGTGGCCTGGGCTACGAGACCACCATCCGCTTCAACGACACCACGCAGCGCGTCAACAACCTCGTCGGCGACGCCAACACCCGCATCGAGCTCGGCCGCGGCAGCGTCACCCTGAATCAGAACGCCGCCACGACCTACCAAGGCAAGATCACGGGCGCGGGCAACCTCGTCAAGCAGGGCGCCAATACGCTGACCCTCTCCGGCCTGAACGCCTACTACGGCACGACCGTCGTCAAGCAGGGCGCCCTCGCCCTCAACGGCACGAACAGCATCCAGAACACCGCCGGCCTCGTGCTCCTCGCCGGCACGTCCCTCAATGCCACGGGCAACCAGACCGTCGGGTCGCTCTTCGGCCAGGCCGGGTCGACCATCAACCTCAACGGCGGTACCTTGATCGTCGGCAAGACGACCGGCCAGATCGCCGAGCTCAACGCCGCGCTCACCAACTTCCCCGGGACCTCGCCCGACGCCAATCCCGCCTTCTACCTGCAGACGACGCCCACGGTCAACGCCACCATCACCCTGCCGTGGGGCGCCGCGGGCGCCAACACGATCAGCCTCGCCAGCGTCGCCGGTCTCAGCGCCGGCTCCCCGGTCAACGGCATCGACCCGACGGCATCCGTCGGATCGGGGGACTTCTTCATCCGCCCGATCGGCGCCGGCGCGGCCCTCACCAGCACGATCACCCTAGCCGACGTGACCAACCTGTCGCCGGGCCAGACGATCGGGACGATTCCCATCGTCAAACCCATCAACAACTCCTCCGCCGCAGGGGCCGTCGTTTCCTTCGTCACGGTCGGCAACACGAACAACCTGGCGCCCGGCCAGACCGTCACCGGCCTCGGTATCGCCGCCGGCACCACGATCCAGAGCGTCGTCGGTAACCGGGTGAACCTCAGCGCCCCCCTGACCGCTGCTTCTTCCGGCCTGCTCACCGTCGCGACGGGCATCCCGGCGGGTACCACGATCGTCACTATCGACCTCGCGACGAACACGCTGACCCTGAGCAACGTACTCACCGCGCAGGCCGCGGGCAGCCTGACCGCTTCCCAGCCCACCCTCGTCGTCGCCGACGCGTCCCGGCTCGCCGTCGGCCAGACCGTTTATTCCGAGGCCCTCCGCAAGGCCCTGGTTCCGGGCAATATCAACGCGGGTTTCGTCACCGTCGCCGATGTCACTGGGCTGGCCGCCGGCCAGATGGTCACCGGCGTCGGCATCCCCGCGGGCACCACGATCACCGGGTTCGCGGGCAACGACGTCCTCCTCAGCGCGAGCACCACCGCCGCCACCAGCGGCACCTTGACGGTCCTGACCGGCATCCCGACCGGCGCGCGGATCCTTAATGTCGACGCTCTTACCAACACCGTCACCCTCGACACCAACCTGCTCGCCCCTGCGACCGGCGAACTGGCGATCCGCTCCGGCATCGCTCCGGGCTCCGTCATCACCGGCATCAATGGCAACGTCCTCACGCTCGACACCCCGCTGAGTTTCCAGTCGGCCGGCGATCTCACCAACCTCCCCGTGACCGGGATGTCGCGCGAGAACACCGTGGGCTACCTGGCCTCCACCCTCAGCGAGCAGGTCGTCCGGACCGTCGTTGCCGGCGCCCAAGGCGGCACCACCCTCGCCCTGGCCGATGTCACCGGGCTCGTCCAAGGCCGCACCATCCTCGGCACCGGTATTCCGGCCGGCGCCGCGATCACCAGCATCCTCGCCGCGGGCTCGGCCACCATCACGGGAACCATCCTCACCGGTGAGACCATCCTGCCGACCACCAATACCGCCGGGCTGACCGTCGGTCAGATCGTCACCGGTGTCGGCATCCCCGCCAACACGGTCATCACCGCGATCGCGCCCAACGCCAGCATCACCCTGAGCAACGCGCTGCAGGCGGCTTCGTCCGGCGTCGTGACCGGCCTGGCCGGCGTCACCCTCAGCCAGGCCTTGACCGCCGCGGCCACCGGTAGCGTCCGCGTCCTCACCGTCGCCGACCAGCAGGTCCTATCCTTCCGCGGCGACATCACGGGCACCGGCGGCCTGACCAAGATCGGACCCGAGCGGCTGATCCTTGCGGGCGTGAATAATTACTCGGGAGCCACCAACATCCAAGGAGGCGTGCTCCAGATCAACGGCGACTCCCTGCGCAACACCTCGAGTATCAATATCGGTGCGCTGGGCTCCCTGGCCATCAACGTCGATGCCGGCACCCTGGAGTTCAACCGACCCATCGCCGGCGTCGGCGGTTTCGAGAAGCTCGGCGCGGGTACCCTCGTGATCAACACGACCACCGGCTGGTCCACCGGCCGCATCGACATCATCGAGGGCGCCGTCCAGTTCAACCCCGGCAATCTCTCCTCCATCACCGGCGGCATCGTCAACGTCCGCGCCGGTACGAACTTCCAGCTCAACACGCCGAACGACCTGGCCTGGACCGGTTCGATCAGCGGCCCGGGTAACACCTCCAAGACCGGCGCCGGCACCCTCACCATCGGCGGCAGCTTCACCGCCACCGGCACGATGTCCGTGCTGGCGGGCAAGGTCATCGTCAACGCGCTGCCGAAGGACGGCTCCCTCTTCGGCACGATCGACGTCGCCGCCGGCACCACCTTCGCCGACAAGGTCGCGGCCACCACCGGCACCCAGCTCCTGGCGGGCACCATCGTCCCCGTCGCCTCCGCCGCCGGCTTCTACGTCGGCCAGCCCGTCTCCGGCACCGGCATCGCCGCCGGCTCCGTGGTCGTCGCGGTCGGGACGGATTCGCTGACCTTGGACCTGCCCACGACCGCCGTCGCCAACCAGGGCGTCGTCGGCGCCGAGACTTATGGCACCCGGGTCAGCCGCGCCGCCACCCAGGCGGTCGCCGGCGCCTCCGTGTCCGCGACCACGGCGGGCCTGCAGGCCGGCATGCGCGTCTACGACAACACCGTGGCCGGCGCCCCGGTGCTGCTCGGCACCATCGCCACCATCGTCGACGCGAACACCCTCACGCTCAGCGCCGCGACCACCGTGGCGCGCAGCGGCGACTACGCCTTCTATCAGGGCGACATCAAGGGCGCGGGTAACTTCGAGAAGACCGGCGGCGGTCTCCTGCAGCTCGATGTCCCGCTCTCCCTCACGGGCTTGGTCAACCTCACCGGCGGCACGCTCAAGCTGAACACCGCGGCGACCTTCGCCACCGCCACGGCCGTGAACCTCGGCGCTAACACGACCTTGGATGTCTCCGGCTTCCGCCAGGACCTCGCCAACGTGACGGGTGATGCCAGCTCGACCATCAACGGCACGGGCTCCGTCCTGACCATCAATGTCTCCGCTGGCACCACCGCCGTTTATCGCGGCAACATCGTGGGCGGTGCCACCATCGAGAAGCTGGGGTCGGGCACCTTCAACCTCGCCCGTCTCGGGACGGAGAACCGCATCGGCACCATCAACGTCCATGCCGGCACCCTCATCGGCAGCCAGGCCGGCTTCCGCTCTAGCCCCACCGGCTGGGCCAACCTCTCCGTCGACAACGGCGCCACCATCGGCTTCAACAACGACGACCCGACGGCGGCTTGGCAGTTTGACGGCCTGGTCGCCAGCACCGGCGTCGGCACCGGCACGACCGGCGGCACCATCCTCAAGACCGGGGCCGGGGAAGTCCGGTTGACCAACGCGGGCAACACCGCGGAAAACTACGTCGTCCAAGGCGGCAAGCTCCGCGTCATCGACGGTCGGGCCAACGGCCTCGGGACTTCGTCGACGGCCTTCCAAGGCGGCTTGGCGACGGACACCACCGAGCTATTCACCGCCAACCTGGCTGCGGACACCACCCTGCAGATCGACCTCGCCAACGGTACCGAGCGTGCGCTGGGCGCGCAGATCACCGCCGCCGCCGGGAGCACCCTCATCCTCAACGCGGCCGGCAACGCCGATGTCGCCCTGACCTCGGTGCCGCAGTTCGCCTCGATCGGCCTGCAGGGGAACGTCGTGCTTTGGACGAATGGCCAGACCCAGGTCTCCGGCGTCGAAGGGTCGGCCGGTTCCACCCTCCGCTTCTCCGCCGCTCCCGCCAGCGGGGCGACGACCCAGGTGGTCACGCTCCGCCAGTCCTTGGCGACGACGATGCTCGGCACCGTCGAATCCGAGATCGCCACCGACCTGACCTTGGTCGGTCCGGCGCGCGCTTCCCTCCTGGCCGCCAATTTCCCCAATAGTTTCCTCGGGGTGGCCGGGCTCGCCAATACCCTCACCGTCGGCACGACGACCGAAGCCGGACATATCGAGGTCCGGCCCGCTTTCGGCGCCAAGACCCTCACCTTGGCCAAAAGCTCCGCGGTCCTGGCCAACCAGGGCTCCGTCGCGGTGCGCGCCGACGGCGGCTCGTACGCCTCGCCCGAGCAATTCCTCGGCACGGTTGACGGCGTCGCGGCCGCCGGTCGCTTCATCAAGACCGGCGCGGGTTACCTCGATGGCCGGACCGCCATCGTGACGGCGGCGGTCTTCTCCTCCTATGAGATCGAGGCCGGTCACCTCATCGTCGAATCCGCGAACGGCAGCATCCTCGGCGGCCGCCCGATCACGCTGAAGGGCGGCTTCCTTGAGATCCAACAAGGCGCGGGCGCGGCGACGCTCGCCACCGGCGCCTTCACCGCCTCCAGCGGTACCGGCCTGATCCAGGTCGACGGGTCGCTTGGTTCCGGCGTCCTGACCATCGGCGGCAGTTTTGCCGGCGGCCTGGCGCTCACCGGCGAAGCCAAGGTGGCGCTCGGTACGGCGCTCGTCCCCAACGTGGCCATCTCCGGGGACATCTCGGTCGGCGGCACGTCCACGCTCCGCGGCTCGGCCGTCCTGGGTACGCTGGCGGCGCCGGCGGATTTCACCAATAACGGTATAGTCGCCCCGGGCTACTCGCCCGGTGTCATCACGGCCACGGGCGACGTCACCAACACCGGCACCTACCAGCTGGAGCTTTCCGCCACCGAGACCAACGGTACCTTCAACGACCGTATCGAGTTCTACGGGAAAGCCGACCTCAACCAAGGCGGCACCGGCCGCATCGAGCTCTCGCAGTACGGCGTCGCGGCCTTGCCGCACGGCCAGCGCTACGTACTCTTCCAGGGCCTGACCCCGGCTTCCGTCGCCACCGCCGGCGGTGTCTCCGGACAGACCTTCCTCGCCACCGCCAACCTGAGCGGCCTCCGCGTCGGAGACGGCCTCACCGGCACGGGTCTCGCGGCCGGGACCACCATCGCCGCCGTCGTCCCGCAGGTCGCGCTCACCGCGACCGGCGGCGCCGGCACCACCGTCACGGTGGCCAGCAGCGCCGGGCTCGTCACTGGCCAGGCCATCACCGGCACCGGCATCGCCGCGGGCTCGGTCATCACCTCGATCGTCGGCAACACCCTCACGCTGAACAACGCG
>CAIRWP010000052.1 GCA_903882335.1 uncultured Opitutia bacterium
AGGTGCTCGTCGCGAACACCTTCGGTTTCGTCGCCGCCGAGTTCTTCAAGGCCGAAGAAGCCGATAAGGTTGCCCCGACGGTGAAGTTCTAAGCGCTCGCCGCTAACGGCCCATGGCCGCCACGATGAACTTCTTCCGGGCGCAGGATGACGCCCGGTCCCGCACCACGAAGCTCGTGGTGTTGCTCGTCATCGCCATCGTCGCCCTGATCGGCGGCCTCTACGCCGTCGCGGTGGTGGGGTCGGCCAAGGTGAGCCGCAGCGGCGCGCTGGATTGGTGGCAGCCCGAGCTGTTCTTTGGCACCTCCGGCGTCGCCTTACTGGTCATCGTGGTCGGCAGCCTCATCCGCATCAGCGCCTTGTCCGCCGGCGGCGCATCGATCGCGCTCGGGCTCGGCGGCCGCCCGATCTCCGGCCGCGGCGCCACGCCCGGCGAGCGACGCCTGCTTAACGTCGTCGAGGAGATGGCCATCGCCTCCGGCCTGCCCGTCCCCGTCTGCTACGTCCTCGAGGACCCCGGCATCAATGCCTTCGCCGCCGGCAACGACCCCAAGGACGCCGTCATCGGCGTGACCCGCGGGGCGCTCGACCTCCTGACGCGCGATGAGTTGCAAGGCGTCGTGGCCCACGAGTTCAGCCACATCGGCAACGGCGACATGCGCATGAACCTCCGCCTCATCGGCGCCGTCGCCGGCCTCCTGGCGCTGACGCAGCTGGGCTACCTGCTCATCCGCATCGCTCCTCGCGGTCGC
Source organism: uncultured Opitutia bacterium (assembly GCA_903882335.1). Lineage (GTDB taxonomy): Bacteria > Verrucomicrobiota > Verrucomicrobiia > Opitutales > UBA953 > UBA953. The sequence goes on from CAIRWP010000052.1 coordinate 752, forward strand.
GACGGCGCCAAGGTCGGCATCCCGATGATGGTCGCCGGCGCGGTGGTCATCGTCTTCGGCCTCGGCGGCGTCTTCTTCTCTCGCGTCATCCAGGCCTCCATCTCGCGGCAGCGCGAGTACCTTGCCGACGCCTCCGCCGTCCAGTTCACGCGCAACCCGCTGGGTCTCTCCGGCGCCCTCAAGAAAGTCGCGCGCGGCACCACCGCCCCGGCGGCGGCTCGTGCGCCCCGCGATCGATACGAGGAGGAAGACGAGCACGACGGCTCCCCCAACCTCGGCTTCGCCCAGTCCGAGGCCCAGCACCTGTTCTTCAGCTCGACCCCCGGTTTCTGGGACAGCCTCTTCTCGACGCACCCGCCCTTGGAGGAGCGTATCCGCCGCATCGACCCGGCCTTCGACGGCAAGTTGCCCACCGGCCCGCTAGCGCGCGTGAGCGACGAGACCGAGTCGCCTGTGTCACGCCTCAGCGGGGCGGCCCCGGCCGCCGCCGCGCCGGCGCCCACCCGCGCCCCGACCAACCTCGAGATCCAGGAAGCCGTCCAGTTCAACGGCCGCTTCCCCGAGACCTTGCGCGACGCCTTGGCGGAGCCGATCGGCGCCATGGGCCTGGTCTTCGCCTGCGTCCTCTCCTCGGACCCCGCGTCCCGGGCCCGCCAACTCGCCTCGCTCGGTGAACTCGCCGGCGGGGAGGTCGCCCGGGAAGCCCAGCGCCTGCAGCCGATCCTGCGCGCACTACCGCCCGGCTTCCGGGTGCCGGCGCTCGACCTCGCGATGCCCGCCCTGCGCGTCCTCTCGCCCGTGCAGCGCGCGACCTTCCGCGACGCCTTGGCGCGCTTCAGCGCCTCGACCGAGGACGGGCTCGTCGGCCTGCTCGTCCAAGGGGCTGTCCGTCGCTACCTCGAGCTCCCTCCGCCCCTCGCCGTTCGCGACCAGCTGACCCTCGCGCAACACCAAGGGCTGGTCCTTTCGGCCGTCGTGCACGCCTCCGGCGAGTCGGAGGAAGGCCATCAGGCCGCCTATGCCAAGGCCTGCCAGTCGCTTGGGGGCGCGCTCGACCCGCTTCTGCCCGCCGCCGCCATCGACCTCGCGAAGGTCGACGACTCCTTGGCCTGCCTTGGGAAGCTCCCCGTGTCTGCGCGCCGCGATTTCGTGCGCGCCTGCGGCGTCGCCGTGCTCAGCGACGGTCAGGCCGAGCCCCGCGAGGTCGAGATCCTCCGCGCCGTGGCCGACTCGCTCGGCATCAGCTTCGCCACCGGGCTCAAGGCCTGACAACCTCGGAGGGTAGGGGCAGCACCGCGTGCTGCCCTAGGAAGCCAAGGCAGCCTTAACGGAGCACGGGCACGCCCTCACCAAGCGCCTCCAGGTTTTACCTCAGCCAAAGGGGTCAGGCCGTTAGTGCCTACCCCCTGTTAGTTTAAACGCCCAAAACGGGCCTCCAAACTAACACCCCTGTCCACTAACGGCCTGACCCCTTTGATGTCGTTTGTCCACTAACGGCCTGACCCCTTTGCGTCCCCCACTTGGAGGGACGTCGTCGGCTTATTGCGGCAATGAGTTCGCTCGATCTGCCAGTAGGTTGGCCGAGCATGGTTGAGCCAGCAGGTTCACGAGAGAAGAAACCTGCCGCTTGGCTTTGGACGCTGTTAGGGGAAGAGAAGCCGAAGGAATCGGGCTTCCTCGGAAACCACAGCGATGGAGAAGATGGGCGAACAAACTTAACGAATAACCGCCGTCCCTCGTCGCAATCAGTTTTCCGTCACGGTATCGCGTCACCACAAGGTCAATCGCTTGATCTCGAATATCGAGCTCGAACGTGAATGCGACATTTTGACCGACATAAACGACCGAAGCAGTCGTCGGTGTTTCGGAGTCAAACTGAGGAGCGCGGCGAAAGCCATATGACGAAAGAGAGCCGGCAGCCTCCAAGACTTCACGCCGAAACTCCTCGCTCGAAATCGCCTCGTTACGCATGGCTCGTTCGCGGTTCGCTGGTCAAGGCCGGTGGGATAATTTCGTTTCTGGTCTGGCGGCGCTCATTCCAAGGGGTGGCTATCCAACATGGATTGGCGCAGACCTGAGTCAACCGCTCGGGTGGAGGCAGTTACCGCCGTCCTGACGCGCCCCAGCCGATTCTCATCCCCGCGCAACGAGGGGCTTTGCGGTTGTCAGAGGGGTGGGCGTGAGCAGTCTCCGGGTCAGCCTTTTCCCCATGGCCAGCCCCCGTAGCTTCTTCGATGCCCAGGCGCAGTCCAACCGTTCGATCGGGGTCTTGGTCGGCTTGTTGCTGGTCTCGTTGGTCGTGCTGCTGGGCGGTTTGTACCTGATCGGGCTCGCGTTGCAGCCTGAGCCGGTGGTCGAACGCCACCGGCTGGAGTACCGCCACAACGCCGCCGGCGAATTCGAGACGATCTTCATCGATCGCTTCACGGGAGAGGTCCGCACGACGACCCTGCCCAAGGAGGCGCCCGGTGCTATCCCGCTCGTCCCCGGCCAGTCCAAGCCCCGGGTCACCATCACCCACGTGACGCCGGAGGCCGCGCCGCCTCAGCCGCGCCCGTTCCCCCGCTGGGACCCGTTCATCTTCTTCTGGACCGCGGGGCTGGGCGCCGTCGTGATCGCCGTGACTTGTCGGATGCGCTTCAAGGAACTCTCCCGCGGCGGCGGCTTCCTCGCGCTGTCCTTGGGCGGGAAGGTGGTCCCGCGGGGCACGACGGACCCCAAGCTACGCCAGTTCCTCAACGTCGTCGAGGAGATGGCCCTGGCCTCGGCGGTGCCCGTGCCCAAGTGCTACGTGCTCGAAGGCGACCCGGGCATCAACGCCTTCGCGGCCGGCCGCAAGGATGACTTCGCCCTGGGCGTGACCCGCGGGGCGCTGGAGCAGCTCACCCGCGACGAGCTGCAGGCCCTCGTCGCGCACGAGTTCAGCCTCATCGACCAGGACGACATGCGTCGCAACCTCATCATCATCGGCGTCCTCGCCGGCCTCCTTGTCGTCACGAAGCTGGGCTTTTACCTGCTCCGGCAGGCGATTCCGGCGACCTTCAGCAAGGAGTTCCACCGCGCCTGGTTCTTCGTCGCGGTCGGCGCCGTCGCGATCGGCGCCGGTCTGGTGGGCGCCTATTTCGCGCGGGTCATCCAGGCCGCGGTCGCGCGCCGGCGCACCCTCCGGGCGGATGCCGCCGCGCTGCAGTTCACCCGTTACCCGGGCCCGTTGCTCGCCGTGCTCCGCAAGGCCGCGGCGAGCGCCTCGCTCGTCGGCGAGCGCCGGCCGCCCCGGGACCGCTTCGAGGTGGAAAGCCAGTCGGAGTTGGACGCGGCCATGTACGAGCGCATGGAGTCGCAGCACCTCTTCTTTCACTCCGTACCTAGCGATTGGGACAACGTCATCACGACCCACCCGAAGCTCGACCAGCGCATCACCCAGCTCGAGCGGATGGCTTGAATGGCGGGAGGGGAGGAGGGGAAGGAGCGACCCTTTGGGGTCGAGACGGTGCGCCGATGGCCGGACCTAATCTCCGCAAAAATGCGGAGATTAGACGGCGCTAATCTACGCACTTTGCGGCCGGCCTCGGCTCAACCTGCGATCAGCGACTCGCCGGTCATCTCCGCCGGCTTCTCTAGAGTATGAATATAAATAGTATCGCCCATTGCGATAAGGGGGGCGCAGGTCAGGTTCACATGTCCCATGG
>CAIRWP010000053.1 GCA_903882335.1 uncultured Opitutia bacterium
ATCGCCACCCTTGCAGAAGACCGCCTCGGCGCCGGCGGCCTTGGCTTCGGCCAGCAGACGCTCGAGGGTGGCGCAGACGGAGCCGTCGGCGTCAATGGCCAGCACCGCGCGGTCGACCACGCGGAGGGCGCGGGTCACCGCGAGGCGGGTATCCTGGTCGATGAAAGCCTTACCCTTCTTCAGGGCCGCCTGGGCGTCGTTGTTGACGATGACCCAGAGGACGTCGCCTTGGGCCCGGGAAAGCTCCAGCATCTCGAGGTGCCCCCGATGCATCGGGTCGAAGTAGCCGGAAGTGATGGCGACGCGCATGGGACGGGAGCGGGAGATGTAAGGTGTTCGCGGTTGGCGGTTAGCGGCTGGGAAGACGTCAACGATTTCTTGGGGAAGGGCCTGAGCGGGTCTGAAGTGGTTTGACTGATGTCCTAACCGCCAACCGCTATCCGCCAACCGCTTATGCTTATTTTGATTACTCGGGCAGGCTACCGCCCGTGGCGGCGCTGGGGGCCGGCACGTACGGTGCGTTTTTGACTGTCTGCCGGTTACCCGGCGAAAATTTCAGCCGCCCGGCGAAGGGGGCAGCATCAAGGGGAAGAGTTCTAAGGCGCGGGCGTTCCAGCGCTTGAGTCGGCTCAGCCGCTCGAGGACTTCCGGGGAGGCTCCGGTCGTCTGCGCCCCATCAAGGACCCGCTGTAGAACCGGGGTCGACTGCTCGAGGGCCGGCAGGACTTGCCGGCGGACTAGGTTGACCATGGAGGCGGCCAAGGAGGGGGTAGGCTCCCAGCGTTCGCGCCTTACGCCCTTGGCCTTGACGGCGAGGATCATCTCGTGGTCCCTAAGGAACTTAAGTCCTTGACTGACAGAGCCTTTGCTCATTCCTAACTTGGCCTGGATTTGGTCGAAATCGAGGCCCGCATCGGCCGCGTAAAGCAACGCGTAGATCTGGGCGACGGAGCGCGGCACCCCAAGTATCCCCGCCATTTGGACAAAAAAGGCACCCAGCTCGAGCTCGTGCGGCGTCAGCCGGTGGGAGTCGCGCCGGCGGGAGCGAGCAACGGGGGTCTTTTTGACGGGGGGCTTCATCGCGCGGCCTTGGGGGCTGAAGGCCAGACATGTTTCAATAAAAATTGAACTTAGGCAAGGGGCATCTTCTCCGTCAGGGTGAATACCCTGCAAACCCCATCCAGCCATGGCCTTGCAAGCCAACGGCCCCACCCTACCCTGCCCATCCCATGCGACGACTTTCCCTGGCTTTCTGCGGCAGCGGCTCCCGGGCCCGGACCTACGCCGCCATCGCCGCCGGTATGAGCGACCAATTCGCCCTCGTGGCCGCGGCCGACCCGGTCCCGGAGCGCGTCGCGGTGATCCGCTCCCACGCGCCGGCCGGGGCCGACTTTCGGTCCTTCGCCTCGGCCGAGGCGATGTTCGCCGCCGGCAAACCTGCCGACGTGGTGGTCGTGGGGACCCAGGACGCCCAGCACCGCGACCACGCGATCCGGGCGATGGAGCTCGGGTGCGACCTGCTGCTGGAGAAGCCGATCGCCCACCGGCTCGAGGATACCCTGGCCGTGCGCGATGCCGCCCGCCGCCTGGGCCGCCGGGTGGTCGTCTGCCATGTGCTGCGCTACACGCCCTTCTACGCCCGGGTCCACGCGTTGCTTCGCGCCGGCGCCATCGGCGACATCATCTCCGCGAACTTCATCGAAGGGGTGCAACCCTGGCATCAGGCGCACTCGTTCGTGCGCGGTCATTGGTCGGTCGAGGCCAGCTCTTCCCCGATGATCCTGGCCAAGAGCTGCCACGACATGGACTTGCTGGCCTGGCTCATCGACCGCCCCTGCGAGGCCGTCTCCTCCCACGGGGGCCTGTCGCACTTCACCGCGGCGCGCGCGCCCGCCGGTGCCCCGGCGCGCTGTACCGACGGCTGCCCGGCGGCGGCGAGCTGTCTTTACGACGCCCACCGCTACGCCCGGCCGGAAGGCCGGCGCTGGCTGGCGATGGTCCATGATCGCGCCAAGGAAGCCAGCGACGCGGAGGTCTTCGACTGGCTGCGGACGAGCCCCTGGGGGCGTTGTGTCTACCGCTGCGATAACGACGTGGTGGACCATCAGGTGATCGCGGCCCGGTTCACCGGTCAGGTCACGGCGACCTTCACGATGACGGCGTTCGACGAGGGCCGCCACCTGGAGATCTTCGGCACGGAGGGCGTGCTGCGCGGCGGGGCTTTCGTGAAGAAGCAGCTCGGGTGCGACCTCACGGTGACCCGTCATGGCTGGGAACAGCCCACGGAAAAGATCGTGGTCGAGACGCCCGCGGCGGGCTACGCCGGCCACGGCGGGGGGGATTTCGGGCTCATGAGCACCTTGCACGCGGACCTGACCTGCCCAGATCCGGCCGCGATGCGTACCTCGCTGGAGGTATCCCTGCAGAGCCATCTGATGGCCTTCGCCGCCGAGGAGTCCCGACGTTCCAGCCGGACCGTGACCTTGGCGGTCTGACGGTCGGCGGAAAATTGTCCACCGTGGCGCCCCCTTGGGGATTCGAACCCCAGTTACTTCGATGAAAACGAGGTGTCCTGGACCGGGCTAGACGAAGGGGGCGGACGGTGGAAAAGCCGAAATTAGGAACGACGGTGCGTTGGTCAAGGCTTTTGGGCGAACAACAAAAAGGGCGGCAATCCCTCGGAATGCCGCCCCTAGGGGGGCCTCTGCTTGGCTTTTAAGCGTCAGAACCGCTTACGGTAACTGATATTGAAGCCCGTACCGGTGCCCTGGTTCTTCTCGTAGGTCAGACCCAGGCTATAAGTCGTGTTCTCGTTCGGCCCGAAGTTGATCGAGGGCGCGAAGTAGTAACCGGAACCACCCGTGACGCGCAGGGGCGAGGTGTAACTCTGTCCGTTCAACCCGTTGGTATCGGGGTTGGTGGCGGTGAAATCACTCGTCTCACCCGAACCTTGGTTGAGGTAACCTAGGTCGGCAGAGAAGCGGTAACGCCAGGTACCATCCTCGGACTCCCACTGCTTATGGAAACCGACGCCCGCCCGGAGCGAGGTCTGGGCGATGGTCTTCGCTGTGACCTTCAAGGCATCGGCCTGGCCGGTTTCCTCGAGGCTGGAGAGGCTGGTCGAGGAGACCTGGACGCCGAGGAAGGGCGTGGCGTAGGCGCCGACGGCCTTCATAGGCAGGACCGTACCGATCCGGGCCCAACCACCGATGGTCGTCGCCGTCGGGGAGGCGACGTTGGTCGTGCCCGGCGCCATGACGGAATCGCGGCGGGTCTCGCCGGACAGGCGGCCCACGGAGAAACCGGCGTCGAACGACAGGAGGTCATTGTAGAACGTGGTGCCGGCGAAGACATCCGCGCGGATATCGTTGCCCTCGAACTTGGCGCTGGTATCGCCGGTGGTGGTGACGCGGTTGGCGCCGAGGGTGAAGCCGTAATTGGCGCCCTCATCCGTCTGGCGGATCAGGCCCGCGTGGACGCCCATCAGGTTACCCTTCGTCTTGAGTTCACCAGAGGCCCCGAGGCTGAGCTGGCGGATATCGCTGCCCACGAACCATTCGGAGTTGACGATGGACAAGCCGGCGCGGTCGAAGCGACGCGTCTCCAGGCGCTTGGCTAGGAGGGCCTCCGAGGAACGGAAGCCTTCGATCGACATCGCGGCGACGGATGCCGCGCCGAAGGGCGTCAGGTTGTTGATCGCGGTCTGCAGCTGGGCATCGCTCATGAGCGCCAGCTTGGAGCCGAGGAGATTGAAGGAGGCCGCGGGGGTCGCCTGCCAGACGTCGTCGGAGGTGCCGGCGGTGGCGTCGGCGCCGTTGCCGGTACGGACGATGTCGACCTGGGCTAGGCTCTGGATGGCCGTGATCAACGGGGCCGGGCCTTGGTAGGCGGCGTATTCCGCGGCGGTACGGACCGAGTAGACGGCCAGCTCATTGGCGGCGACCGGCACGCCGATGACGGTCGGCTGGACGGTGGCGCCGACGTCCGTCGGCAGCGACAGAAGATAGGGCTTCGGGGCGAGGCCGGTGATCGAGATGTTCGATGCCTGTACCAACGGACTAAAGTCGTAAGGAGTTACGACGACCGTGCGTCCAACGGTTAGGTCGGAGATCAAGGCGCTACTCAGGCTGACGCCGGCGGCGGCCGTCAACGTCCCAGAGGGAGTCGTCGTCACCGCGTTGTTCAGCGTGAGGGTGTTGCCGACGATCGAGGTGATGACCGAGCCCGCGGCGATGCCGGTGCCGGTGATGGCCTGGCCAGTGACGAGCCCGGCGCTGCTGGCCACCGTGACGGTGGTGCCGGCGCCGCCG
>CAIRWP010000054.1 GCA_903882335.1 uncultured Opitutia bacterium
CGCAGCCCCGTCGAACTGATCTTCGACATGGGCCTGGGCGACGCCTTCGTCATCCGCATCGCGGGCAACGTGGCGAAGGAGAAGGTCCTCGGCAGCATGGAATTCGCCTGCGCCGTGGCCGGCTCCCGCCTAGTCCTCGTGATGGGTCACACCAGCTGCGGCGCGGTCAAGGCCTCGGTGGAACTGTTCGAGACCGGCAAGACCGCTTCGCAGGCGACGGGGTGCGAGCACCTCGACTCGCTGGTCAACGAGATCCAGAAGTCCATCGAGCCGGGCACCAAGCCGCATGGCGACTGGGTGACCCTCGAGACCAAGCGGCTTTTCGTGGACGACGTGGCCACGCGCAACGTGGTCCGGACGATCGCCGGCATCCGGTCCGCCAGCCGTACCTTGCGCGAGCTGGAGGCGGCGGGCAAGATCGCCATCCTCGGCGCGATGTACGACATCAAGACCGGGCGGGTCACCTTCCTGGACGCAGGCCCCGTCAAGGCCGCCGCTAAAAACTGAACGGAGCGCCCTCGCGGATTTGAGTCGGCGAAGCTCGGACCCGACCCCTCGCGCCCACGCGGGGGAGAGGGTTTCCGCTGAGGCATAATCTGCGTTGAGCCCATCCGCCCGCGAGATGGTCATGGCGGGATGCATCCCTCCGCTGACCGCCCCCGGGAAAGACTCAGCCGCCTCGGCCCGCGCGCGCTCCTCGATGCCGAGTTGCTGGAGCTGCTCATCGGCGCCGGTTCGCGCGGCGCCTCGGCGCAGCAGCTCGCCGGCCACCTGCTCCGGGAAGCGGGCCAGCTCGCCGGGCTGACCGGCTGGGAGCGGGCCGACTTCGCGCGCATCCGCGGACTGGGACCGGCCAAGGCCGCTGAGCTCGCCGCCTCGTTCGAACTCGCGCGCCGACTCCGCGAGCAGGTCGCCGATCCGGGGGAGCGGCTGGATTCGCCCGCGAAGGTCTGGGCCCGGCTCGAGCCCCTCACCGTCGGGCTCGCCGTCGAGAAATGTTGGGTGCTCTCCTTGAACCGGCGCAACCGGCTGCTTGGACTGCAGGAAGTGAGCTCGGGTACCGCCACGAGCTCGTTGCTGCACCCGCGGGAAGTCTTCCGCCTCGCCCTCAAGCACGCCGCCCCCGCCGCCATCGTCGCCCATAACCACCCGAGCGGCGATCCGGCCCCCAGTCACGCCGACCGGGCCGTCACCCGCCAACTGACCGAGGCCGGCCGGATCCTCGGCGTGGAATTGCTCGATCATGTCATCATCGGTCGCCCCGAGGCCGACGGGGCGGGCAAAGGCTGGTTCAGTTTCGGCGAGGCGGGCTTGATTTAGGGGAACCCCTGCGGATTGTATGGGGTCAAAGCCCTATGCCCCTGTCCCGGTCGCTCAAGATCCTGGCCATTTTGGTCGTCGTCGGAGGCCTCGCCTTCGCCGGCCGGCAAGGGCAGCGCTATTACAAGAAGAACCTCGCCGCGCCCCGCGCCGGCGAGGTCGTCTACCGCGAGGACTGCATGCGTTGCCATGGCCCGGTCGGGCAGGGGGTCGCCGGCAAGGCGGACGAACCGCTGGTCGGGGAGAAGTCCGTCGCCAGCCTGGCCAAGTACATCGCCCGCGAGATGCCGGAGAACGACCCCGGCACGCTGTCCGTCGCCGATGCCACCGCGTCCGCGGAGTTCATCTATCAGGCCTTCTATTCGGCGGAGGCCCGCGCCCGCAACCACCCGCCCCGCATCGAGCTCGCGCACCTCACGGTCCGTCAGTACCGCGAGAGCATCGCGGATCTACTTGGCTCGCTCCGCGGAGCCGTCACCACGACCGAGTCGGGCGGCCTGGCCGGCAGCTACCGCGGCCTGCCCGACGGCGACACCACCAACGTGAGCGCCAAGAACGAGATCAAGCTGATCGATCGGGTGGACCCGACCCTCGATTTTGATTTCGGTAACAAGGCGCCGGCGCCCGGCGGGAAGCCTGACCAGTTCAAGATCAACTGGACCGGCTCCTTGCTGGTACCTGACACCGGCGAGTATGAATTCCGCCTGACCACGCCGAACGGTGCCCGGCTCTACGTCAACGTGCCCGACAACGGCACGCAGAAGGACGCCATCATCGACCTCTGGGTCAGTTCGGGTAAGTCGCGCTCGGCCCAGGCTCCCGTCTTCCTGCTCGGCGGCCGTAGCTACCCGCTCAAGGTCGAATTCTTCAAGTACAAGGACAAGACCGCCGGCCTGAAGCTCGAGTGGCGTCCGCCCGGCGGCGCCTGGGCCGTGATCCCGCGGGCCAACCTCGCCCCCAAGTACTCCTCGTTCGTCCACGTCGTCTCCGTGCCGTTGCCGCCCGATGACGGCAGCGTCGGCTACGAGCGCGGCTCCTCGGTGTCGCGGGAATGGACGGAGGCGGTCGCCAAGGGCGCCATGCAGGTCTCCGCCCTCGTCGGCCCGAACCTCTACGCCCTCGCCGCCACGAAGGCCGACGCCCCCGACCGTGCCGAGAAGTTCAAGGCGTTTTCGCTGCGCTTCGCCCAGCTCGCTTACCGCCGCCCGCTCACCGCCGAGCAGCAGGCCGACCTCGCGCAGATCTACGCGCCCGGCGTCGCGCCGGAGGTCGCCGCCAAGCGCGCCTTCATCTTCACGCTCTCCAACCCAGCCTTCCTGTATCCCGGCCTCGGGCCGCAGGATGATTACGCCGTCGCGTCGCGGCTGGCGCTCACCCTTTGGGATTCCGTGCCGGACGCCGTCCTACTGCAGGCCGCCGCCGCTGGTCAGTTGAAGACCGAGGCCCAGGTGCGCAAGCAGGCCCAGCGCCTGCTGAAGGACCCGCGCGCGAAGGCCAAGCTGCGGGACTTCCTGCATCACTGGCTGCACGTCGAGGAAGGGGCCGAGATTGCCAAGGATCAGCAGGAATACCCGGGCTTCGACCAGGCGGTCGTGATGGACCTGCGGACCTCGCTCGACCTCTTCACCGAGGGCGTCGTCTGGTCGGAGGCTTCCGACTACCGCCAGCTGCTCCTGGGCGACACCATCCTGATGAACGAGCGGCTCGCGAAGTTCTATGGCCAGAAGGTCGAGGCGGGCGCGGGCTTCCAGCCGGTGAAGATGGATACCGACCAGCGGGGCGGCGTGCTCACGCACCCGTTCGTCCTCGCGACGTTCTCCTACACCAAGTCCTCCTCGCCGATCCACCGCGGCGTCTTCGTCACGCGCAACATCCTCGGCCGCATGCTCAAGCCGCCGCCCATGGCGATCGCGTTCATGGACGACAAGTTCGACCCGTCCTTCACCATGCGCGAGAAGGTGACCGAGCTCACCGCCAAGCCCGCCTGCCAGTCCTGCCACGTGACCATCAACCCGCTGGGCTTCAGCTTCGAGCGCTTCGATGCCGTCGGCCGCGTCCGCGCGACCGACAATAACAAGCCGGTCGACGCGACTTCCGAGTACACCGCGGCCGATGGGCAGGTCATCCAGCTGACCGGCGCCCGCGACGTGGCCAAGCACGCGGCCGAGAGCGCGGCTGGGCAGGCCGGGTTCGTCCGCAACCTCTTCCAGTCGCTCGTGAAGCAGCCCCCGGCCGCCTATGCGCCCGACTTGCTCGGCCGGCTGACCGACCAGTTCCGCGCGGACCATTTCCACATCCGGAACCTGGCCGTCGAGGTCGCCGTCGTCGCGGCCCTCCGTCCGGCCGGCCCCGCCACCCCTCCCACTCGCTAAGACCATGACGCTCCAACATCGCCGCGATTTCCTCCGTCGCCTCGGCCTCACGGCCGCCGCCCTCCCGCTCCTCGGGGGGCTCGCCACCCTCGGCGCAGCCGAGCCGGCCGGTGGGCGGCGCTCGCGGGTCATCTTCGTCTTCTCGCCCAACGGCGTCGTGCCGCCGGCCTTCTGGCCCGACGAGGAAGGCGCGAACTTCACCTTGAAGCCCATCCTTAAGCCGCTCGAACCCTTCAAGGGCAAGATGCTGACGCTCAAGGGCGTAAACAACCGCGTGCGCGGCGACGGCGACTCGCACATGCGCGGCATGAGCTGCCTCCTGACCGGCATCGAGCTCTTCCCCGGCAACATCATGGGGGGCGGCGGCGCGCCCGCCGGTTGGGCCAGCGGCCCGTCCGTCGACCAGGTGATCCGGACCCACTTACAAGGCAACGCCGCGACCAAGACCCGCCATGGCTCCCTGGAAATCGGTGTGGCGGTCGGCAATCGCGCCGATCCCTGGACCCGCTGGAGCTACGCGGGCGCCAACCAGCCGGTCGCCCCGATCTCGAGCCCCTACGAGCTGTTCGACAAGCTCTACGGTTCGATGAAGGAAGGGGAGAACTTGGGTTCCGTGCTCGATGGGCTGAAGGACGACCTGGCCAAGGTCGCCACCGCCGTGGACAAGGGCGACCGCGGGCTGCTCGACCAGCACACCACCGCCTTGCGCGAACTCGAGCGTGGCCTGCAGGAAAGCCGGGCGCAGTCCGCCCTCAAGGTCCCGCACCCGCCGGAAGCCGGCGTGCCGCTGGATAACGACAGCATCCCGCAGATCACGCGCCTGCAGACCGAGCTCCTCATCAGCGCCTTCCAGAACGACCTGGCCCGCGTCTCGACCTTCCAGTTCACGAACTCCGTCGGCGGGGCCCGCATGAAGTGGATCGGGATCGAGGAGGGGCACCATGCGCTGTCGCACGACCCCGATCTCAACAAGGGCTCGGTCGAGAAGCTCACCAAAATCAATACCTGGTTCGCCGAGCAGATTGCCTTCCTCGCGAAGCGCCTGCAGGAGACGCCCGAGCCCGACGGTAACGGCAATATGCTCGACCACACGACCATCGTCTGGACCAACGAGCTCGGCAAGGGCAACAGCCACACGCACGAGGATATCCCGTGGGTACTCATCGGCGGCGGTCTCGGCTTCAAGGCCGGTCGGGCGCTCAAGTTCAACAAGACACCGCACAATCGCCTGCTCATGGCGATCGCCCAGGGCTTCGGCCATCCCATGAAGACCTTCGGCAACCCCAGCCTCTGCGAGGAAGGGGCGTTGAAGTTGGGGTAGGGTCGAGGCTAGCATCGAGTGCTGAGTCGATGGTTGAATCGAGGATAGTGTCGATGAGTGAGTCGAGTGTAGGGCCGACTCAATGTCTGAGACGATGTCGTCGAATCGTGAACCGCATCCCCCGCCCCGACGCTGTATCCCCTCATCGATTCAGTACTCTGTACTCGATTCAGTCATCGACCCTGCACTCGACTCAACCATCGACTCAATCATCGACGCTAGCCTCGACGCTAGCCTCGATGCTGCACTCGACTCAATCATCGACGCTAGTCTCGACGCTACCCTCGACTCTGTACTCTGTACTCCGTAATCTGCACTCCGTAATCCGTACTCCGCGCTCAGTACTCTTTACCTCACCAAAAAAGGTCCCCCACCTGTGCCGATTCCGATTGGAGCTCCACTGTATCCTTGATTTAGGTGGGCGGTACGTTGCCACGGCTCGGACGAGGCCGGTCGGGTCGCACCTCCCGTATATTATGTTCGTAGGGAAGGGAGGCTGCCGCGGGTGTCGAACACTGCAGGGGATGGTCAATTTAGCACCATTGCCCAGGAAAAGCAAGTCGCCGGGTAAATCGGGGTAGATTTCAAGTCCTTAGCAGGGTAGGAAAAACGCATGCGATACCCCCGCTTCCTGCTCGTCGCCCTGGCTTTCGCCGGCGCTCTTCTGGCCCGCGAGACGCAACCCCTGCCGCCCGGCGTTCCCGCCGATTACGTGGGCCATCTCGCGCCGGAGCCGAAGGGCTTGTTACTCAAGACGGGCGACCGTTACGCGATCTGCGGCGACTCCATCACCGAGCAGAAGATGTACAGCCGCTTGCTCGAGGCATACCTCGCCGCCGCGCGGCCCGACCTCCAGGTAGAATGCCGGCAATACGGTTGGAGCGGCGAGACCGCGGGCGGATTCTTCGGGCGGATGAAGAATGATGTCCTGCGCTTCCAGCCGACCATCGCCTCCACCTGCTACGGCATGAACGACTTCCGCTACGTGCCGTTCGAGAAG
>CAIRWP010000055.1 GCA_903882335.1 uncultured Opitutia bacterium
ATCTTATGGATGCAGCAGGCGATGTTCGATCCGGCCGGGGCTCGCAAGGCCTGGGAGGGTCGGCCCGCGAACTTCAAACCCGAAGCTGGCAATTCTCTTTGTTTCACCGAAGCATGGATCAGCGCGTTCGAGGCCAACGGCCCGCTTCAGCCCGGATCCAACCAGGTCAGACCTTGGCAAGCTGCTTATACAGGCAGCAGGCGGGACAAATAAGGCGTCTTCGGCATTTGCGCCAAGAGGTAGTCGTATCTTCCAGGGTGCGAATTTCCTATCCGCGCCGAAGGCGCGCCGAAAAAATTTTCGCTGACAACAAATCATCCTGCGGGCTTGATGCCGGTCATGCATACCGCCGCCCCGACGCGCTACGCCGACGCCGCCTTCCAAGCCCGCTGCGGCCGCTCCGGCCTGCATCTCCCGAAGATCGCGCTCGGGCTCTGGCATAACTTCGGCAGCGTCGACGACCCGGCGGTCGCGCGCGCGATCGCCTTGCGCGCCTTCGACCTCGGAGTGACGCACTTCGACCTCGCCAACAACTACGGTCCCGTCCCCGGCTCGGCGGAGGAGACGTTCGGCCGGATCCTGCGGGAGGACCTCGGGGCCTACCGCGACGAACTCATCATCTCGACCAAGGCCGGCTACACGATGTGGCCGGGCCCGCACGGCGACTTCGGCTCGCGCAAGTACCTGCTGGCCTCGCTAGACCAGTCGCTCAAGCGGATGGGCATCCCCTACGTCGATATCTTCTACAGCCACCGCCGTGACCCGCACACGCCGATGGAGGAGACGATGGGCGCCGTCGCCACCGCCGTGAAATCGGGCAAGGCGCTCTACGCAGGGATCTCGAACTACAACCCGGCGGACACCGCCCGGGCCTGCGCGCTCCTGCGCGACCTCGGCACGCCGTGCGTGGTGCACCAGCCCAAGTACAGCCTCTTCGAACGGACGCCGGAAGCCGGCTTGCTCGACGTGGTGGAGAAGGAGGGCCTCGGCTGCGCGATCTTCTCGCCGCTCGCCCAAGGTCTGCTCACGGACCGCTACCTCCAGGGTATCCCGGCCGACGCCCGCGCCGGCAAAGCGCACGGCTTCCTCCGCCCCGAGCAGATCGACGCGGCGAAACTGGCGAAGATCCGCGCCCTCGGCGAGATCGCCCGCGAACGCGACCAGCCCCTGGCCGCGATGGCGCTAGCGTGGACCCTCCGGGACCGCCGGGTGACCTCGGCCATCATCGGGGCCAGCAAGGTCAGCCAGCTGGAACAGTGCGTGGCGGCCGCGAGGTCCGCGCCGTTCACCTCCGACGAGCTGCGGCGCATCGACGCCCTCACGCTCGGCTGATACTCCGGGGTTGTCCCGGCCCGGCGACCCGCCAACTGTAGCCGCATGTCCGCCGGCCCCGCCGCCCTCCCCTTCAAGATCAGCGTCCTCGTCTTCCTCCGCGACGAGTCAGGGCGGCTCCTGCTCCTGCAGCGCACCAAGGCGCCGAACATCGGCTGCTGGAGCCCGCCGGGCGGCAAACTCGAGATGGCCACCGGCGAGTCGCCCTTCGAATGCGCCGTCCGCGAGACGAAGGAGGAGACCGGCGTGGACATCGCGACGTCCGACCTGCACCTCTTCGGCATGGTCTCCGAGAAGGGCTACGAAGGCCAGGCCCACTGGCTGATGTTCCTCTTCGATTGCCGCCGCCCGCTCCGCGGCCTGCCGCCGACCATCGACGAAGGGCGCTTCGCTTTCTTCACCCGCGCGGAACTGGCGACCACGCAGGTCCCCGAGACCGACCGCACCTTGATCTGGCCGGTGTGGGACGAGCATCGCCGCGGGTTCGTCGCCTACCGCGCCGAGTGCGATCCCGGCGCGCCGCTGCGCATGACGGTCGAAGAGACGCAGGCCCGGCCCAACCTCGACTGACGATGGACGCCACGGGCGCCGCCGCCGAGTTCAAGCGGACGAACCGCAAGCCGGCCTACCCGATCGGCGAGGCGCTCCGCACCTACCTCGCGCGCGAGGGCCGCGAAGTGCCGCTGCCGGTCACCTACGCGCAGCTACGCAACTTCACCGCAGCCATGCCCTTGCTCGAGCGAGGCAAGGACACGCTGTGGGAGACGGTCGCTTACCCGCGCGACGAGATGGACCGCCTCTCGCAAGGCCTCCTGGAGACGTACGCGCTGCTGCGCGGCGAGGGCGGTATGAAGGTCTTCAGCCACGTCTATGTGGACCGCGTCGACTTCTGCTCCTTCGGCAACTCGCAACCCTTCCGCGTCCGGATCGTCAACGCCTACAACGAGAACCACGACTACTTCTACGTGAAGGTCGGCGATGCCTCCCGCGTGTGCGGGCTGGAGCTGGAGCACCTGCTCTCGCCGAACCGCATGCTCTACCTCACCTGGGGCGAGACGCTGGTCGAGGAGCACGTGACCGGCATCCCCGGGGACATCTTCGCCACCAGCTGGCTCGAGGCGGGGCAGCACCACCCGGTCCGGCTCGCGAAGGAACTGATCAAGTTCGAGGAGCGCTGCCTCGTCCGCCTGCTCGGGGACATGCGGGCGTACAACTTCGTCATCGCGGTCACGCCGGATTTCGACGCCACCGCAATCCGCGTCCGCGCGATGGATTTCGACCAGCAGTCCTACGACGGTCGCCTGCGCTTCTACCTCCCGGGGTCCTTCAAGGAGAACCGCCCGTTCGCGCAGCTCTGCGCCAAGCACATCAACGCGGCCTCCGCCGCCCAGTATCGCCGCGAGGAGCAATCCCTGATCCACCGGCGCCACCTGGCCGCGCCCGACCGGGTGAAGGACCTGCTGGCCGCCATGCGTGCCAACCCCTTGACCAGCCCCGAGAAAGCCCGCGAACTGGCGGAGGGGCTGGCGGAATACCACCGGGACCCGGCCTTCCGACAGGAGGCCGACATGGCCGGGCTGATCGAGGCGAGCCTGGCCCGGCTGGACCGGGTCCTGCGCTTAGGATAGTAATCGCTGGACAGGGGGTTCACGGAGCCGACATTCTCGGAAGCCTGCGATGAGCGACTCCCTACGGCATGAATGCGGCATTGCCCTGGTCCGGCTGACGAAGGACCTGAAGTGGTACCAGGAGAAGTATGGCTCGCCGCTCCACGGCTTCAACCAGCTGTTCCTGCTCATGGAGAAGCAGCACAACCGCGGCCAGGATGGCGCGGGTATCGGCTGCGTCAAGATCGGCGCCGAGAACGGCGAGGCGTTCCTCTTCCGCGACCGCGAGATCGGCGCCCAGGGTCTGACGCAGATCTTCACCCGCCAGATCAAGACCTACGCCGACCAGGTCCGCGAGGGTGTCATCGTGCCGGAGTTCCCCGAGACGGTGAAGCGCCACTTCGATTTCGGCGGCGAGGTCCTCCTCGGCCACCTCCGCTACGGGACGTCGGGTAACTTCGATTCGGTCTCCTGCCACCCGTACGCGCGCAAGTCCATCTGGCCGACGCGCAACCTGCTGGTCGCCGGCAACTTCAACCTCACCAACACCTCGGACCTGAACAGCTCGCTCACCGAGCGGGGCGCCCACGTCATCTACTCGACGGACACGCAATCCATCCTCGAGGAGATCGGCTTCTGGCTGGACGAGGAGCATGACCGCCTCTTCAAGGCCTTCAAGGACCAGGGGCTGAGCGGCATGGCCGTGCAGGCCGAGATCTCGAAGCACCTCGACGTAGGCAACGTCCTCCGCAAGGCCGCGAAGAACTGGGACGGCGGCTACGCCATCGCCGGCCTCATCGGCAACGGCGACTCCTTCGTGCTACGCGACCCCAACGGCATCCGGCCCTGCTGGTACGTGCAGACCGAGGACCTCTTCGCCGTCGCCTCCGAGCGCGTCGCCCTGATGACGATCGTGGGCGTCGCCCAGGAGGACGTGCACGAGCTGCCACCCGGCCACGCCCTCATCATGAAGGCGGACGGCCGCCACTCGGTCGAAGTCGTGCACACGCCGGGCGAACGCCGGCACTGCTCCTTCGAGCGGATCTACTTCTCGCGCGGCAACGACCCCGAAATCTACGCCGAGCGCAAGGCGCTCGGGGCCGCGCTCGCCGACGAGGTCCTGGCGCTGATCCAAGACGACCATCAGCACTCCATCTTCTCCTACATCCCGAACACGGCGGAGATCGCCTGGTACGGGCTGATGGAGGAGCTCCGCCTCCGCCGCCGCTCGCAGGTCCGCGGGCAGCTGATCGAGGCGCAGCGGGCCGGGAAACTCGACGAGGCCACCATCGACCGCCTCGTGCTCGGCGGCTGGCCGCGCGGCGAGAAAGTCGCCCACAAGGACGTCAAGCTGCGCACGTTCATCTCCCAAGAGAAGAACCGCATGCAGATGGCCTCGCACGTCTACGACATCTCCTACGGCACCGTGAAGGAAGGCGACACGCTAGTCTGCGTCGACGACTCGATCGTCCGCGGCACCACCCTGCGCCAATCGATCCTGCGCATCCTCGCGCGCCCGAACCCGAAGCGCATCGTCATCGCCTCCACCGCGCCGCAGATCCGCTACCCGGACTGCTACGGTATCGACATGTCCGAGATGGGCAAGTTCCTCGCGTTCCAGGCGGCGGTCGCGCTCTGCAAGGACCGCGGCATGGGCGACCTGCTGCGCGAGGTCTACGAGGACTGCGCCGCCCAGGCGAAGCGCCCGACCGCCGAGCTGCGCAACCACGTGAAGCGGATCTACGATGCCTTCACTGAGGAGGAAATCGCCGCCAAGGCGGCCGAGCTTGTCTACCCGGTGAAATCCGGCTGGAAGGGCGAGCTGGTGCTGGTCTTCCAGAAGATCGCGTCGCTGCACCGGGCCTGCCCGACGAGCCGCGGCGATTGGTACTTCACGGGCGATTACCCGACCCCGGGCGGGCTGGGCGTGCTCAACCGCGCCTACATGAACTACTGGGAGAAGCGCGAAGGCCGCGCCTACTGATCAGGCGTAGAGCCGGTACGGCACCGTGCGGGCCCGGAAGGACGCCGCGTCGGCATCCCACTTCGCCTGCCAGCGCGCGAGGTCGACGCGAGCGCCCTTCTGGCGCAGCTCCTCGAAGAAGGCCTCGCTGCCGGTGTGCTTGATGAACAGGTCCCGCTGCGTGCCGGTCGCGCGCGCGAACGGGTTACTGGAATCCCAGAGGCAGCTCTGGCGCATCATGTGCAGGGAGAGCGCGCACGGCTTGAACCGGGCCCAGTCGGAGACGGTGGTGTAGACGCCCTGGGTGCCGTCGGCCAGGGTACGCGGTTCCAACATCAGGCCGGGCACGGCTTGCCCGAGGGCCGCGACGATCTCGGCCGCCTTGCGCCGGCCGGCGCGGAGGAAGCGGAACGGCTGCTGCCCGGCGGCGCCGTGCGTGAACTCGCCGAGCTGGCAACCCAGCCCGGTCATCGCGTAGCCGAGCGCGGCCTGCGGCGTGGCGATGAAAGGGGACGTCGGCACCCAGGTCAGGCCGGTCTGATCCCAGGTCCGGGCGCGGGACCAGTTGCGCAGCGGGATGACCTCCAGCGAGCCGCGACGGCGCGTGGCCTCGTCGAGATCGAGCACGCCCGGGGTCGCGACCGCCCAGCGGGCGATCTCGCCGATGGTGAGCCCGTGCACGTAAGGCATCTCATAGGAGCCGACGTAGCTGCGCCACTTGCGGTCGAGGAACGGGCCGTCGACCTTCTCGCCGCCCAGCGGGT
Organism: uncultured Opitutia bacterium; assembly: GCA_903882335.1. GTDB lineage: Bacteria > Verrucomicrobiota > Verrucomicrobiia > Opitutales > UBA953 > UBA953. Next base: position 5,667 of record CAIRWP010000055.1, read on the forward strand.
TGGGCCGGTCGAGAACGATCACCCGGATCGGGCGGGGCATCGAGAAGCAGGCCTCGATCACGAGTCGCAAGCAACTGATGTAGGTGTAGGAGCGGGAGCCAATGTCCTGGAAATCGACCACGACGACATCGAGGCCCTCGAGCATCTCGGGGGTCGGGCGGCGCGTGGCGCCGTAGAGCGAATAGACCGGCAGGCCGGTGCGGGTGTCCTTGGCGTGCTTGACCACAATCTCCGCCGCGGCGGTGCCGTCGATGCCGTGCTCCGGCCCGAAGAGTTTGGTCAGGCGGACGCCGGGGGCGCGCGCGAGGACGTCGGCCGTACGTTGCCCGGCGCCATCGCGGCCGGCGCGGTGCGTGACGAGCCCGCACCGAAGGCCCTTGAGCGCGGCGAAGCCTTGCGCGGCGAAGGTGTCGATGCCCAGGACGGTCCGGCCGGTCGGAACCGGCGGTTTCGGCGCCGGGGTTGGCGTCGCCGGCGCGGCGGGCCCGACCGAGCCGCCACCGGCGCCCGCGGAACAACCGGCAAGGAAGGCGGCGCCCAGCGAGGCCAGGGCGGAATGACGGACGAAGTCGCGGCGATCCATGGAAGGGTAAGCCCGCTCATCCTTTCCCGAATCCCGGCGGGTTCAAAGGTTGATTTCGATTTTATCGGGCGGCGAAAATCCGTTTGCAGGCGAGGCGGGGGCGGACAGCGTGCTCCCATGCGCGTCGCCCTCCTTGGCTCCGGTCGCGGCTCCAACGCCGAGGCGGTCCTCCGCGCGCAGGCCGAGGGCCGTCTCGGCCGCGCCCAGGTCGTCGGCCTCTGGTGCGACGTCCCGACCTGCAAGATGCTGGAGCTCGGCCCGAAGTACGGCGTCCCCGCCAGGTTCCTGGATACCGGCCCGTTCAAGACCAAGTTCGCGCCCGAACGCGAGCAGGCCTGGGCGGACGACCTGCAGGCCGCCGGCGTCGACCTCGTCGTGCTCGCCGGCTTCATGCGCGTGATCAAGGCCCCCTTGCTCGAGGCGTTCGCCGGCCGGATCATCAACCTCCACCCCAGCCTCCTCCCCGCTTTCCCCGGGCTGGACGGCATCGGGCAGGCCTGGAACGCCGGCGTACCGGCGAGCGGTTGCACCGTGCATTGGGTGAACGCGGAGATCGACGGCGGCGCCCACCTCGGCCAGAGCCGGGTCGCCCGCGCGGCGGACGATACCCTGGAGTCGTTCGCACAGAAGGTCCACGCCGCCGAACACGCGTTGCTGCCCTCGGTGATCGCCCGCCTGAGCGAGACCCTTCCCCGATGATCGAACTGAAGTGCCCCATCCACGAGGACATGGTCCAGCCGCTGGAGGACCATTTCTGCGAACTGACCCGCTCTTCCTGGATGCTCTTCCATGAGGGCCCCGGGAAACCGTATTTCGTGATGGGCTACTTCGAGACCAAGGCCGAGGCCGACGAGGCCTGGGCCGACCTGCGGAAGGCCTTCAAGAAACTGCCGGATACGTACGAGTCGACGACCCTCGCCGACAAGGACTGGAAGGAAGCGTACAAGGAGCATCTCAAACCCTGGGACCACGGGCGGCTGCACTGGGTCCCGGCCTGGATGCGCGGGCAGTACGCCGTGCCCGCCGACGCCGCGGTGATCTGGTTCGACGCCGGTCTGGCCTTCGGGACGGGCGACCACCCGACGACCCGCCTGTGCGCCATCCGGATGATGGACTTCCTCGCGACGCATCCCGCCGCGACAGTGTCGATGACCGACGCGGGCTGCGGTTCCGGCATCCTCGCGCTCTCCGCGGCCCAGCTCGGCTGCGGCCGCGTGGCCGGTTTCGACCGCGACCCGGAATCCGTGCGCGTCAGCATCGCCAACCGCGTCGATAACGGTTTGGCCGACGAGTCCGCGGTCTTCCACCACGCCGGACTCGAGGAGGGCTTCAAGCTCACCGGCCGCGCCGACGTCGTGCTGGCGAACATCATCAGCGACGTGCTCTGCATCTACGCCGATAACCTGGTCGACTCGGTCAACCCCGGCGGGGTGCTGGCCTTGAGCGGGATCCTCGCCAAGGAGCAGGCGGCGGTGCGGGAGCATTTCGAAGCCAAGGCCAAGGCCGCCTGGGGCGAGGCGACGACGACCGACGGCCGGGTGATGGGCGAATGGAGCGACGTGGCCCTGTTCCGCCCGCTCTGAACCGCGGAGGAAGGTTGCGGGTCGGCCGATTACCCCTTTCCCTCCCGGGATGGAAACCAAGACGGCCCGGGGACTCCGGTATGCGCGGTGGGCCTCATGGGCCCTCGCCGCGCTGTGCGTCGCCCTCGGGCTCGTCGAACTGCTGGGCGGCTTCACGCTCGGCCCCTGGCGGATCCCGCCTCGCTGGAACCCGGCGTATGTCACTTTCCCCGTCGCGCTGCAGGTCGAGTGCTGGTTCTTCTTCCTGTACGCCGCGCTGCTCCTGACGCCCTGGCAGCGGACCGCGTCCGACCGCCGCTGGTGGCTCGGCTTCGCGATCCTCGCCGTCGCGTCGGTGTTGTTCGCGTTCGCGATGATCTCCGAGGTGATGGCGAAGAACTACCTCGCGGCCGCGCAGCACCAGAAGGCGCGCCTCCCGGTCTTCCAGGCGATCCTGCTCTTCCTCTCGCTCGGCCAGATCCCGGTGGCGCTCTTCACGCGCAAGCCGGACCTGCTCGACTGATCAGGGGGCGGCCAGCAACTGGCGCCAGGGGATGAACCAGGGCCAGACCAGGACGATGACCAGGAAGGATAGCGCGATGCCCAAGGGGACCTCCGCCCGGCGGCCGGTCAGCAGACGCGGCAAGGCATAGGCGAGCAGCCACACGGATTTATAGATTACCTGGAAGGCGAGCAACCAGACGAACGCCGCTGGCTGGAGGAGACCCAGCATGGAGCAGGCGAGGACGGCCAACCAGAGCGACCCCACCAACGTCCGCCAGCCGGCGCTTTCCGGGAACGCCCCCTGATCTGTCAACGAGGGTTTCAGCAGGGTCCCGAACGCGACCGGAACCAGGATCAGGATATTGGCCCAGAACAAATACGCGGGCGCCGACATGGCTCAGGCCGACAGGGCGGCGAAGATCGCCTCGGCGCGGCGAAGGGCTTCCTCGCGCGTCGGCGCGGTCACGGTCACGTGCCCCATCTTGCGGCCCGGGGCGGCCTGGCCTTTGTCGTAGA
>CAIRWP010000056.1 GCA_903882335.1 uncultured Opitutia bacterium
ACCTCCTTCGGGAACCAGCAGAGCGGGCGATCGTAATCGGTCGGCTCGGTCACGCGGTGGGCCAGCGGAGGCACGCCGTAGAAGCCGCCGGCCTTGACCCAGTTCAGCCGGCAGACCGGCGTCCAGGTGCCTTCGTTGTCTCCGGTGGTGAGCTGCCCGGTCGGGCTGAGGCCAAGGCCGTTGGGCGCGCGGAAGCCGGTGGCCACCACGGACAAGTCGCGCCCATCCGGTGAGACCTTGAATAGCGCGCCATGGTGATCGCACAGGTCGTCGAACCCGCGACCGCCCTTGCGGACCGGGCCCGCCTTGATGAAGTAGAAGTTGCCGGTGGCGTCCGTCTGCAGGTCGAAGACGTACTCGTGGAAATTCTTGGTGACCTGGAGGTCGCCATTGAACACCTCATAGCGGTCGCATTCGCCATCCGCATCGGTGTCGCGCAGCTTCCAGAGGCCGTCGCGGCAAGTGACATGGACTTCCCCGCCGACAACCTTCAGGCCGAGCGGGTGGTAGAGACCGGCGGCGAAACGACGCCAGGTGACCTTCGCCAAGGTTTCGTCGAGGCCGGAGGCGACGAAGACATCGCCGTGGAACGTGGCCACGACTACCCGGCCATCCGGCAGGAAGTCGAACGCCGAGGTGTAGAGCGGGGCTTTCCAAGGATTGGCTTCCGGGAGCTTGATCCGGTCGACCACGTAGGGCTCGCCGACCTTCGTCGAGAGTTCGCCCGTGGTCTCGATCGTCTCCGGCCAGCGCCGGCCGGAACCGGCGGGCGCCCCCGCCTCCGGCCAGCCTTCGGGACGGGCCGCGCCGACCGGGGCGTAGGCGATCTCCACCTGCTGCTTGCCGGCGGGAATGCGGTAGACTTCCCAGCCATCGACCTGATCGCGGCGACCCGGCCCGCGCACACCGATCCGTCCGGCATCTTGGGCCCGGCCCAGCAGCACCGTCACCCCGGTGGCCGTCTCCGTCACGAGGGAGCGAACAAGCACCTGGGCCTCATTGGAATCGACGACGCGCGGCGTCTCGACGACGCGATCGGCCGTGCCGGGGACGCCAAAGGTGAGCACGCCGTCGCCGTGCGGCCGGAAAGAGATCAAGCGGTAGTGCCCTGCCCCCAGCGCGCCGAAACCCTTGCGACGCGCGAGTCGGGGGGCGGTATCGCCGACGGCGAGACCGGCGAGGTCATCATCGGTGGAGAAATACACGCTGCCCAGGGCCGACGGGTACTCGCCGCGGGACATGAGGTTCATCTCGCTGACGAACTTACCCGACCAGCCACCCACGACCCGGGCGAGCTCGGTGTCGTACGCGAGGGCATGCTTGCCGTCCTCGCCCAAGCGCAAAGCCAGGCCTTTCAGCGCGGTATGCTCGGCGGTGCCGTCGGGCTTCCGGTCCACGCCGACGGTGGCGAAGATCCAGCGACCCGGCGCCTCCGTCGGATTCTTGGCGACGGCACCCGGCTTCGGGGCCTGACCCAAGGCCAGGACGGTGGTGGCAAGGAGGGCGACGAGTGACGGACGCATGCGCGAAGCAAAGCGACGGGGCCCTTTGAGGCAAACCCCGAGTCGGTCACTTCTTGTCGCGCGCCGGGCCTGGCAACACGTAGCGTTGCTGCTTGCCCAGCGGCGTCACCTGCCGCGCGCTCTCCTGCTGGTGCTTGAGCGCAAGCGCGAGCGCTTTGTCCGAGGTGTCGATCGGCTCATCGGTGGTGGTCGCCTTCCGGTCCTTGTCCGGCTGCTTGCTTCCCTTCGCGGAGCCATCGCCGGCGGCGAGTTCCGAGTCCGGCCGGAGGGCCGGCTTGTTATGATCCTCGACCCAGCGGAACGCCCGGTCCTCGACGTCCTTCACGTCGGCGGGGGACAGACGCTTGCGCAGGTCGGCCCGCAGGAGTCCGAGGTCGTGAGGGAGAGTGCCCGCCGCCTGCTGGAGGATGATGTGGTAATAGGCCTTGCGCGGATCGGCGGCGACGGCGACCCGGCCGTCCCGGGCCGGCACCCCGTCGGCGTAGAAGCGGGCGAGCGCCGCGTTGCAACCGCTCTCTGGGTGGTTCGTCTCGTAGAGACGGTCCATCCAGCGGAAAGCCTCCGCCAGGTCGCGGACCTCGGGTTCGTCCCGTAGGTGGAGCTCCGCCAGTCGCAGCATGCCGACGGGGTAGCCCTGCTTCGCGGCCCGGTCATACCAGTCGCGGGCCTCGGTGAGGTTCCGGGCGAGGGATGTGGCGTGCGCCTGACTCACGTAATACTGGCCGACTTCCACCTGGGCGGCGGGGTCGCCGAGCTCGGCGGCGCGATAGCGCGGGATGAGCGTCTGCTGGGCCGGAAGCAAACCGGGCAGGAGGGCGAGCAGGAGCAAGGACAGGCGGGACATAGGACCACGATGAAGCCCCGCCACGACCCGGGCAAGTCCGATAGGGACGCCAAGTGGGGGCGGGAGTTATAAAAGCACTCTACTATTTAGAGGCTTCGGAGGGGGCACTGCTCCCCTGGGTTGGAGCGGACGGCATCCTCACGGCGGTCACCCACCCGGGGCTGATGAAATGGGCAATCCCGAAGGCATGCGCGGGCTGGAGGCCGATGGATAGCACTACTTCAACAGGCTCTTCATTCCCTCACCGCACGCGTCGCCGATCAGAAAGTAACTCTCCGCATTGGCGAACCAGTGGTGGCCATGCGTGGGACAGGGCGAGAGCTCTGCCGGGCGTGCAAAATCGGTGGTCTTGACGAAGACCGCGTTCTTGATCCGCTTGGTCCCCGCTTCCTGCGCCTTTCTGAATTCAAACATCGCGCCCTCGGTCACCAGGCCACCATTGCCAAGTTGGCCCACCACCACCGGCATGTTTGGCACATTGAATTCCTTGCGGAGATCGCTGACCAGGTTGACGAGTAGCTGTGCATATTCCGGTATCGCCTGTGGGGTGACCATGTCGTTAAAGCCCTGCTGCCAGTAAAAACCGGCGATTTCATATTTCTGATCCCCGAGAGCCGCTAAGGCGGCCCGAACTTCTTTCACCATTTGGCGATAAGACTGCCCAACGTCCTCACGTTTTGGCCAGTCGCCAGTGTCATAGGCCGGCAGGCCGGAACTTGGCGAACGGAAATGCCCGTGCAGACTGTGCCCGCCCCATGCCGTCTTGATCAACAGGACCGGTTCTTGATAGAAGTCACCTAGGACAAAACCGAACCCCAGCTCGGGTCCTATGTGACTTCTCGATCCGTCGGCAGCATAACCGGTGAAGCCCACCGAGAGGCCTCCCTTCAGGAGCTTGTCGCCGCCCACCTTGAATGATACCTGCACATCATCCCGGACGACCCATTCACCTTTCTCGTTCTTGAGCTTCTTCATCCTGTCGGCGCTCTTCGAATTCGCCATCGCCCAGACCAGGTTACCCTTACCGCCATTGTAATCATGATCAACCGAGCCTTGGCCCTCCATGTTGGACTGGCCGGCGAGGATGAAGACCTTCACCGGCTTCGAGCTTGGCTGCTCCGCTGCCCGAGCTTGGAAGGTGCTCATGACCACTACTGCGAATAGCACGAGCCCAGCCAGGAGGCCGATGGTTTTGAGCGCTGGTTTTATCATATTGGTTCTAACGGATGACGGAAATTAACTGACTATTTTGCGAGTAGTTGGGTCAGTTTAGGCTCCATGGCCTTGGCCCACTCCCGGTAGCCCGCGACGTTGGGATGAAGCGCATCGGGCATCAGATCTTTTCGCAACATACCGTCTTGGCTCAGAAATGTTTCTTTAAGATCGAGCCAATAGACGGTTTTGTTATCTGCGTACGTCTGCAGAATCCCGTTGACCTGATCGGTGCGGATTCGGCCTGGGTCGGTCGGCTTCCACTCGCGAGGAAAGATGGCCAGGAGCAGAATCTTCGAAGCGGGCAATCGCTGATGCACTTCTTTGAGTAGGGCCAACACGCCTTGGGCCGTATCCCGTCCTTCGTTTGCCGGCTCGCCGCGATTATTGGTTCCGATCATGATGACCACGACTTTGGGATTGCGGGCTTTCATCCCGTCGAGTCCGCCGGCCTGAATATGCCACAACATATGCGAAGTTCTGTCACCACTGGAACCGATGTTCACCGCGTGACGGGTACCATAATATTCCTTCCAGACCTCGTGGCCCGTACGGCCCCACCCGAAGACGATGGAATCCCCGATCATCAGAATATCCACGTTCTTTTCGGTCACCCACCGCTTGCGGTCTTCGTGGTGCCTTAGAAACTCTGTCCAGCCGCCTTTGGCGCGTTCTTCGGCTCGTGAATCAGCTTGGGTCGCAGAAATATCCCTTGCATAGGACGGATCTTCCCAAGGCATCTTTTGAGAGGCCGGGGGGCGGGCAGTCTCGGCGGCGAAGCAGACCGACGAGAGGATACCCAGCAGCGCCGCGGTGAGGAATACCGTTGGTCTCACTCTTGTTTAGAGGCTCTTCAGGTAGGCCGTGAGGTCGGCCACGCTTTGATCGGTCAAGCCGAGCATAGCGGGCGAATACATGAGCGACTTCTCCAGCTTCTCGACCGACTTGATCCGATCGGCCGGGACGGTCTGGATGGCGCCGCCGATGCCCTTGATCATCGTGGGGTCACCCTGCGTGAGCACTATGCCCGTGATGACGAGGCCATCCTTGGTCACGAGGCGCGAACCTTCGTAGCCGTGCGAGATGGCCGCGGAAGGCTGGGCGATCGCCTGAATGATGGTCTCCGCCGACTGTTGGCGACCATAGGTCGTGAGGTTCGGGCCATACTCGACACCTTGATCACCGATGCGGTGACAGGTATAGCAGACGGCGATAGCGGCCGCGCCAAGCTTCGGGTCGCCCTTGAGTTTGGCGATGGTTTCGACGGACGACAGGGCCTTCGTACCGGCGGGCTCCGCTGGGAAGTCGCTGGCCGTCAGCTTGACCTGGCTGGCATCATAGAGGCCGCTGGCCTTCAGGATCTTATCGACCTCGAAGGTCTTCCAATCGTTACCCTTACGGTTATTCAGCCACCAGGTGGCGATTTCCTTCAGTTCCTTGCGTTGGGAGAGCTCGACCATCGCACCGACGGCCTCGGGGCTATTGGTGAACGCCAAGGCCGTGACCATCTGCTTAGTCTGGGCCGCATCCAACTTACCAGAAGCGAGGCGGGCACGGATGCCAGCAACGCCCGCAGGCACGTGCAGACGCCAGGTCAGGCCAGCGAACGCGTCGCTCCAGGTGGCAGGGTCGCCACCCATGGTCTTGCTGAGGGCGGCGTAAAGTTCGACTTCGCGACCAGTGGCACCGAGGCCGACGGCTTCGAGGTAGGCACGGTCCTGACCATCGAAGCGTTGGGCCACTTCGACGAGCGCAGCGAGGGCGACTGGGCCCTTGAAATCGCGGAGCGCCAAAGCCACTTCACGACGGACCGCGGGCGAA
>CAIRWP010000057.1 GCA_903882335.1 uncultured Opitutia bacterium
GATGCGGATGGCGAATGCGACCGCTATGAGGTGTTCAATGGCGACCTCCAGGTCACCAAGAATTTCCACGAGTACGTCTTCGACCTGCAGACGGACGCCGTCGGCAACTTCTACTTCATCAAGGCGGGCCCGGTCCGTAAGGGCGGTCGAGGGTTCGACGACCTGTGCGATCACCATGGCGCGCTCTTCAAGGTCTCGCCGGATGGGCGCGACTTGTCCGTGGTGGCCACCGGCTTCCGCGCGCCCAACGGCCTTGGCCTCAGCCCGACCGGGCAGCTCACCACCGGGGACAACGAAGGCACCTGGACGCCGGTCTGCCGGCTGAACTGGGTCAAGGCCGGCGGCTTCTACGGCGTGCCTCCGCTGGCCCACCGCGTGACCGAGCCGACCGATTACGATCGCCCGCTCTGCTGGTTCCCGAAGGAGGTCGACAACTCCAGCGGCGGGCAGGTGTGGGTGACCTCCGATAAGTTCGGCCCATGGAAGGACCGCCTCCTGCACCTCAGCTACGGCACCTGCTCGCTCTTCGGCGTCCTGCCGCAGGAGGTTAGCTTCCGCGGACAGCCCCAGATGCAGGGCGGGGTGACGCGTTTCAACGTGACCTTCGACAGTGGCGCCATGCGCGCGCGTTTCCGCCCGCAGGATGGGCAGCTCTACGTGGTCGGCCTCCGCGGCTGGCAGACCACCGCGACGCGCAACGGTTGCCTCCAGCGCGTCCGCTACACTGGCGCGAGTTACCGCGCGCCGCTCCAGCTCGCCGTCCATCCCGGGCAGGTCGTGCTCACCTTCGGCGCCCCGGTCGACCGGAAGACCGCGGAGGATCCCGCCAGCTGGAACGCGGAACTCTGGAACTACGTCTGGTCGGCCGCGTACGGCTCGCCCGAGGTCTCCACGCTCACCCCGGCCGGGGCTGCCGCCGAGGTCGGTAAGGACGGCAAACCCGAGTTCTCCAAGGATCAGATGGCCGAGCGGAAGCACGACCCCTTGGCCATCCGCTCCGCCAAGGTTTCCGCCGACGGCCTGACCGTCACCTTGGATGCGCCGGAGCTTCGGCCGGCCATGCAGATGCAGCTCAAGTACGACCTGAAGTCCGCCGACGGGCAGGAACTACGCGGGCAGGTGGTCAACACCATCCACGCCCTGACGAAGTAACCGCGGGCGCGGTCCCTCACTTGCCGCTCGGCACGTAGCCCTTCCAGAGCCACTCCAAGGCGTTCGGGAGAATCTGGGCGCGGGCGGGCCCGAGGCCGTGGCCGGCGTTCTGGCAGAAGAGGTACTGGTAGGGGTAGCCTTTTTCCTTGAGGACCTTGGCCATGCGGTGGTTGGCCTCGACCCAGTCGTGCATGCCGTCGCGCATCACGTTCGGGTTGAAGTTATCGCGGTCGCCCACGGCCAGATACAGGCGGATCGGCTTACGCTCGGACTTCGGGATCAGCTGGTCGTGAAAATCCCAGGCGCCGCCCGGCGTGGCTGGGTCGAAGGGCCACTGCTGGTTGACGAACGTCCCCGAGAGCGTCAGCACGCGGCGGAACCACTCGGGGTGGTACCAGGCCATGATCAGCGCGGCGGAACCGCCGGAGCTCGTGCCCATGGTCGCGCGGCCATCGGGGTCGGTCGTGAACTTCACGCCGGTCTTCTGCTCCACCTGCGGGAGCACCTCGAGCTGGATGAACTCGGCGAAGAGCCCGGACATCGTGTCGTACTCCTTGCCGCGCTCATGGCCTTGGGCGTCGCCGCCCCCGTTGGCGATCATCACCGTGACCACCGGCGGGATCCGCTTCTGCGCGATCAGGTTGTCGAGGATGCGGCACAGGTTGAGGTCCGGCTTGCCCAGACCCGGACCATCATGCGTGACCAGCAGCGGGGCCGCCGTGCCGGGTACGTACTGGGCCGGGATGTGCACGGTGATCGTGCGCTTGTAGTCGATGGTATGCGTCGCGACGATCAAGGTCTTCGGGTTCTTGGGGTCCGGCGTGCCGAACTCCTTGCGCGCGATGCCCGGGTTGAAGCGCTGGCAATCCTTCGAGTTCATGACGAACTGCTCCACGCGTCCCTGCGGGACCCCGGCGATGGCCTTCGTCTCGGGGGCGGCCACGTAATCCGGGCCCACCACGAAATCGCCGTACGCGTCGGCGGAGGGCGTCGCGCCCGCCGGACCTCCGAGGCGAATGAACTTCGGGGCGGTCGGACCGTCGAACGGCCGGGTCGGCGGCTGCGGGCGCGCGGCCGGCTTGGGGGCCGGGGCGACGGTCTTGGGCGCGTCGGCGGCGAAGCCGGTCAACGCGAGGAGCAGGAGGGCGGGGCGGAGGCTCATGAGGGGCAGGGGGTTAGTCCCGTTTAAGGGCCCCCGGTTCCGCGCACGCAAGCCTTTCGCGGTTCAGGCGTCCTTGCGGGCGTCGAGTTCCATCCAGCGTTCCACCGCCTGGGCGTGTTCGGCCTCCAGCGCATGGAGCTTCTTCTGCAATGACGCCGCCTGGGCGCCGCCATCCTTGTAGATCTCGGGGTCGCCGAGCTGGACGGTCAGCTGGGCCTGCTCGGCCTCGAGCTGCTCGATCCGGCCCGGGAGCGTCTCCAGTTCCTTGCGCTCCTTGTTGTTCAGTTTGGCGCCGGCCGGGGCGGAGCCACCGGTTTTCGCCGCGGCCGCCTTCGCGGTCGGGGCGGCGGTCAGCGCACTCTGGCGCTTGGCGACCGCGATGCGGGCGAGCTCGTTGCGCCAATCGGTGTAGCCACCGGCGTGCTCGGTGACGATGCCGTCGCCCTCGAACACCAGCGTGCTCGTGACGACGTTGTCGAGGAAGGCGCGGTCGTGGGAAACCATGATCAGCGTGCCGGCGTAATCCACGAGGATGTCCTCAAGGACGTCGAGGGTCTCGGCGTCGAGGTCGTTAGTCGGTTCGTCGAGCACGAGGACGTTCGCCGGCTTGGTGAAAAGCCTGGCCAGCAGGAGGCGGTTGCGTTCGCCGCCGGAGAGCACCTTCGCCTTGGAGCGGGCGCGGGAAGGGTCGAAGAGGAAGTCCTGGAGGTAGCTGATGACATGGCGCGAACGGCCCTGCACCGTGACCGTATCGCTATCACCCGCGAGGTTCTCGGCGACGGTCTTATCGTCGTCGATTTGCTCGCGCATCTGATCGAAGTAGATCACTTCCATCTTCGTACCGAATTTCAGGACGCCGGAGGTCGGCGCCAGCTGGCCGAGCAGCATCTTGACGAGGGTGGTCTTGCCGGCGCCGTTGGGGCCGATGAGGCCGACCTTGTCGCCGCGGTTGAGGACGAGACTGAATGCGCGGATGAGCGGCTTGCCGCCTGGGTAGGCGAAGGCAATATCTTCGGCTTCGACCACGCGGACGCCGGAGCGTTCGGCTTCGCTGATTTCCATCTTCGCGGATCCAGCGACCGAGCGTAACGCGCCGCGCTGGGCACGCATCTTCACGAGGGCTTCCATCCGGGCGTTGGACTTCGTGCGGCGGGCGCCGGGGCTGCGGCGGGACCAGGCTTCCTCCTGGCCGAGCTTCTTGTCGAAGGCCGCGCGCTGGCGTTCCTCCGCGACGAAGAGCTCCTCCTTGCGGACGAGGTAGGTGTCGTAGTCGCAGGACCAGCTGGCGAGTTTGCCGCGATCCAGTTCGATGATGCGGTTCGCCATGCGGCGCAGGAAGGCACGGTCGTGCGTCACGAAGAGCAGGGGGATCTTCTGCTCGAGCAGGAACTCCTCCATCCACAGGATCGAATCGAGGTCAAGGTGGTTGGTCGGCTCGTCGAGCAGCAGGAGGCCGGGTTTGGCGGAGAGAGCCCGCGCGAGGAGGCAGCGGCGCTTGAGGCCGCCGGAGAGGGCGTTGAATGCCCGGTCCTCGGGCAGGCCGAGGCGCGCGATCAGGTCGTCGACGCGCAGGTCCTTCTCCCAGTCCTCGGAGAGGTCATCGGCGCGGAGGCCGGAAGTCACGATGTCGCGGACGTTGCCCGGCAGGTCCTCGGGGATTTCCTGGGTCAGCCGGGCGATACAGACCCCGTCCGGGATCGTGACCGTACCCGTGTCGGGGGCGGCTTCACCGGCGGCGATGCGCATCAGGGTGGTCTTGCCGGCGCCGTTACGACCTAGCAGGCAGACCCGCTCGCCTTCCTCGATCTGGAGGTTGAGGTGGTCGAGCACGGGCGGACCGCCGAAACTGACGTAGATATCGAGGAGACTGAGCAGGGCCATTCGGCCTTGAAGTGAGTGACGGAGGGGCGGGAGGCGAGTCAAATGGCGACGGGCCTACCCCGGCCCCGAAAGGAACCTTGTCGGAGGGGTCGGGTAGGGTGTATTTCCCTTATGACCCCCTTTATGCGACGTCTCCTCCTGCTTGCCCTCGCCGCCTTCGCCCTCGCCGACGGCCCCAAGGACAACGTGGCCACCGCGGTCCGCCCGATCCCCCCGCCCGGCGTCCCCGTCCCGGAAGCCGACCGTAAGGCGATCCAGCAGGCCCTCAGCGAGCTGCGCGTCGCAATCGAGAATGCGACCAAGGCCCAGGCCAGGAACCCGCGGCTGCAGGAGATGCTGCCCGACCTCGAGGTCTGCCACAAGGCGGCCGACTGGGCGCTGCGGTACAACGAGTTCTTCAAGGAGGCCGAGTTCAAGTCGGCGCTCGAGGTCATCGCCGAGGGCAAGGCGCGCGCCGCGGCCTTCGCGAAGGGGGAGACCCCCTGGACGACCCAGAAGGGCCCGGTCATCCGCGGCTACCGCTCCCGTCTCGACGGCTCCATCCAGCCGTATGGCATCGTCGTCCCCGAGAATGCCGGTCCCGGCCCGCTTCGCCTCGATTTCTGGTGCCATGGCCGCGGCGAGAACCTCAGCGAACTCAACTTCGTCCAGGACCGTCGCAAGTCCGTCGGCCAGATCGCGGCGCAGAACCGGTACGTCCTCCATCCCTACGGCCGCTACTGCTGCGCCAACAAGTTCGCCGGCGAGGTCGATCTCTGGGAAGCCTACGAACACGCCCGCAAGTCCTACGCCTTTGACGAGGACCGTCTCTTCATCCGCGGCTTCAGCATGGGGGGCGCGGCCGTCTGGCAGTTCGGAGCCCACTACACCGACCGCTGGTGCGGCATCAATCCCGGCGCCGGCTTCTCCGAGACGCCCGAGTTCCTGAACATCTTCCAGAACGAGGACGTGTCCAAGATCCCCGCCTGGCAGCAGACGCTCTGGTCCTGGTACAACGCGACCGACGTCGCCGCCAATTTCGCGAACGCCCCGCTCGTGGCGTACAGCGGCGAACTCGACAAGCAGAAGCAGGCCGCCGACGTCATGGCCAAGCATCTCCGCACCGAGAACCTCGACCTCGTCCACATCATCGGGCCGAAGACCGCGCACAAGATCCACCCGGACTCGCTCGTGGAAATCGAGCGTCGGCTCGCCGCCATCGCCGCTATCGGCCGCAACCGCGCCCCCCGGGAGGTCACCCTCGTCACCTACTTCCTCCGCTATAACCGCATGCACTGGGTCCAGGTCGACCGCCTGGCCCAGCACTGGCAACCGGCCCGGCTCGCCGCCGAGGTCGACAGCGACAACGCCGTGACCGTCAAGACCCTGAACGTGACCGGCTTCACCCTGGACATGGCCTCCGGCCACGCGCCGTTCTCGCAGCGCGGCAAGGTCGTCGTGCACATCGACGGCCAGGACGTCGAGACGCCGCCGCCCGCCACCGACCGCTCCTGGAAGGTCACCTTCGCCCGCGCGCCCCATAACGGTAAGTGGACGCAGGTGCAGGCTTACGATGACGAAGCCGGCCTGGTGAAGCGCCATGGCCTGACCGGACCGATCGACGACGCCTTCATGGACGCCTTCCTGTTCGTCTCCCCGACGGGTCAGCCGATGCACGCCAAGTCCGGCGCCTGGGCCAAGGCCGAGATGGAGCGCGCCAGCTGGGAATGGCGGCGTCAGTTCCGCGGCTTCGCGCCGGTCAAGACGGACAAAGACATCAAGGACGAGGACATCGCCGCGAATAACCTGATCCTGTGGGGCGACCCCTCCAGCAACGCCCTGATCGCGCGTATCGTCGCGAAGCTGCCCATCACCTGGACCGCCGACAAGCTGGTCGTGAACGACAAGACCTACTCCCCTCAGGATCACATGCCGGTCCTGATTTACCCGAACCCGCTGAACCCGGCGAAGTACGTGGTGATCAACAGCGGCTTCACCTACCGCGAGTACGACTACCTCAACAACGCCCGGCAGGTCCCAAAACTACCCGACTGGGCCGTCATCGACCTCAACACGCCGGTGACCCCGCAGGCCCCCGGCGCCATCCCGGACGCCGGCTTCTTCGACGAGCACTGGCGCTGGCGCGCCCGCTGAACCGCCGAACTCCTCCGCCCATGCCCATCATTACGGAAAAAGAACTGCGTCCGGATTACGACGTGATTGTCGTCGGCTCCGGCGCCGGCGGCGGCCAGTCCGCCTATACGCTGACCATGAACGGCGTGAAGGTCCTCCTGCTCGAGGCCGGTCGCAATTACGACCCGGCCACGGAGACCCCGATGTTCCAGACGCCGAGCCAGATGCCCCTGCGCGGCATGTCCACCCGCGAGAAGCCCTTCGGTTTCGGCGACGCCACCGTGGACGGCGGTTGGGAGGTCCCCGACGAGCCCTACACCCAGGCCAATGACAAGCCGGAGGAACGGTTCTGGTGGTGGCGTGCCCGCATGCTCGGCGGTCGCACCAACCACTGGGGACGCATCTCCCTGCGCAACGGTCCCTACGATTTCAAACCCTACTCCCGTGACGGCCTCGGCTTCGACTGGCCCCTCGCCTACGAGGACGTCGCCCCTTATTACGACAAGGTCGAGCTACTCATCGGCGTCTACGGCTCGAACGAGGGCCTGGAGAATACCCCCGATTCGCCCAACGGCACGCTGCTCCCGCCGCCGAAGGCCCGGGCCGGCGAGCTCTACTTCAAGAAACACGTCGCCAAGCTCGGCATCCCCGTCGTCCCGATCCACCGCGCCGTGCTCAGCACCCGCCAGGACCACGAGAACATCCCCCGCCGCCTGTTCCCGCATAACCCGACCGCGCAGAAACTAACGGCCGAGTCCATGAAGGCGCGGGCCGCCTGCTTCTGGGCCACCGATTGCGTGCGCGGCTGCAGCATCCGGGCGAACTACCAGTCCACCACGGTGCACCTGCCCCCGGCGCTCGCCTCGGGCAACCTCGACATCCTCTGCGACGCCCATGCCCGCGAGGTCATCCTCAACGACCAAGGCAAGGCCGCCGGCGTCGCCTACGTCGACAAGAAGACCGGTCAGGAACGCGTCGTGAAGGCCCGCGCGGTCATCCTCGCGGCTAGTTCCGGGGAGACCGCCCGCATCCTGCTCAACTCCCGCGCGAAGCGCCCCGAGGGCGTCGCGAACTCCAGCGGGCTCGTCGGCAAGTACATCATGGACACCGTCGGCGCCGGCCTCGGCGGCCGCGTGCCCGCCTTCGAGAATCTCCCCGTGCACAACGAGGACGGCGCCGGCGCGCACGTCTACGTCCCGTGGTGGCTCTACCGGCCGCAGCACGCCGGCAAGCTCGACTTCGCCCGCGGTTACCACATCGAGTTCACGACCGGGCGGCAGGCCCCGAACCTCAACGTCGCCGGTCCCGCAGCCCCGGGCTATGGCCGGGCCTTCAAGGAGGACCTGCGTCGCACCTACGGCTCGTTCGTCGGTTTCTCCGGCCGCGGCGAGATGATCCCGAACAAGGATTCCTTCTGCGAGCTCGACCCGTCCGTGAAGGACAAGTGGGGCATCCCCGTCCTCCGTTTCCACTGGAAGTGGTCCAGCCACGAGCTCAACCAGGCCGCGCACATGCAGCGCACGTTCAAGGAGATGATCGAGGCCGCCGGCGGCAGCGCCGGCAACCCCACCACCGGGGACAAGGCCATCAAGCCCGGCGGCTTCATCATCCATGAGGTCGGCGGCGGCATCATGGGCGCCGACCGCGCCAAGTCCGTGACCAATGCCTGGAACCAGTGCTGGGACATCCCCAACCTCCTGCTGAACGACGGCTCCGCCTTCGCCAGCAACGCCGACAAGAACCCGACCCTGACCATCATGGCCTTGGCGTGGCGCGCCTGCGACCACCTCATCGACGAGATGCGCAAGGGCAACCTCTGAGCCTTCGACCATGTCTCCCGAATCTTCCAACCCGATGCTCCGCCTCGATCGCCGCCAGGCCCTTGCCTGGTTGGCCGTCGCCGCCGTCGGCCTCACCGCGGCCGGTCGCCTGCCGCTCGGCGCGGCCGAACCCGCCGACCGTCCGCACGGCAAGCGCATCGGCGCCGACCCGGTGCTCAACAAGACCTATGTCCCCGGCGAGCTCTGGCCGCTCTCGTTCACGCCCGCCCAGCAGGCCGCGGCCGACGCGTTGGCCGACCTCATCCTCCCGCCGGAGGCCGGCGGTAAGAAGCCGTCCGAGCTCGGCGTGCCCGCGTTCATCGACGAATGGGTCAGCTCCTATTACGACGAGACGCTCAAGGACCGTCCGATCATCCTCGCGGGCCTGACCTGGCTCGACGCCGAGGCGCAGCGCCGGCACGGCGCCGTCTTCGCGAAGCTGACCGAGGCCCAGCAGGCCGGCATCGCCGACGCTATCTGCGGCGTGAAGCCGGTGAAGAAGGAGCACAAGCCCGGTCAGGATTTCTTCAAGCGGTTCCGCCACCTCGCGGCCGGGGGCTACTACACGACCCCGCAGGGCATGCGTGAGCTCGGCTACGTCGGCAACACGCCCTCGGCCACCTTCGACGGGCCGACCCCCGAAGCGCTGAAGCATCTCGGCCTCGCCTGAGCCTCAGCCGCGCGTCCGTCCCAGCCGCTGCACGATGGCGACGCCGGCGAGCGTGAGCAGGCCGCCCGTCACTGCGGCGGCCGGCGGGTGTTCCCCGAGGATGGCCCAGCTGAAGACGACGGAGAAGAGCGGGATCACGTAGACCGAGCCCATGACCAGCGTCATCGGGAGCGTCTGCAGGACCCAGGCCCACAGCGTGTAGCAGAGCGCGGCGGGGACGACGCCCAGGAAGACGAGGTGCCCCCAGCCGGTGGCGCTCAGTTTGCCGGCGGCGCCCAGCAGGTCGTGCGAGAAGGGCAGCAGGCCCAGCGTGCCCAGCCAGATCGCCCAGGTCGTGACGTCGATGGCCGCGTACCGGCGGGTGAGGTGCTTGCTCAGCAGCGTCTGGATGGCCGCGCACAGCGCCGCCCCGAAGATCATCACCGTCCCCTCGTTCAAGGTCACCCCGTTCTCGAGGACGCCCGAGGTGAAGGCCACCCCGACCATGGACGTCAGGATGCCGAGCCAGGCGTAGGGCGTGACTTTCTCCGAGCCGGAGAGCGCGCCGTAAAGCACCACGAGGATGGGGACGCAGGAGATCAGCATTGAGCCCGTGCCAGCGTCGACGGTGCGTTCACCGAAATTGATGCCGAGGTTGTAGAGCGTGAAGCCGAAGAGTCCGAGCAGGGCGATGACCGGCAGGTCGCGTGCGGCGGGCAGGGGACGCCCGCGGAAAAACCAGACGCCCAGCATCACCGTCGAGGCGATGAGGTAGCGCAGGGTGCCGAGCTCGCCGGCGCCGACCTGGTGGACGATGGCGCGGACGTTGACCCAGGACATGCCCCAGGCGACGAGGTTGAACGCCATCGCGACGTAAGCCCAGCGCAGGGTGCGGGCGGTCGGCGGCTGGGCGGGCTCGTTCACTTGGCGGTCGGCTGGGAGCCGGGATAAGCGGTGTAGCCGGCTTGGGCGCCCAGCGTGGCGTCGACCGGGCGGAGGAACGCGACCTTCGGCAGGCTGCCGTCGGCCTGACGCGAACCCGTCAGCGCGGCATCGTCGACGCTCTCGAACGAGGCGTCGGTGAACTTCCGTTGCGAGGCGAAGGCGTTGTCCTTGAGTTCGCTACGCGCGACGTCGATCCGGGTGAAGTCCCGCTGACCGCGGTAGCTCAGGTTGGCCGTCACCCGCTGGCCCACACCGTCGATGTCGTGGGAGTTGTCGGCCGGGCGCATCAGGAAGTTGAAATCGTTCGCGTTGCGGTAGGCGGAGTTGAACGACCAGTCCCCGCCCATCAGGTGGTGGTTCGCGTAGAACCCGCTGGCCTTGTTGCGGACGGCGAGGCAGCCCTCCGTGACGTGGCGCGGAGCGGGATCGGGCACCCCGTGGAGCGGAGTATTGCCGAAGCCGCCGACCTTGAAGCCGTTGCCGTCTCCGCGCTTCTCGAACTTCGGGCCGTACCCGTTGTACATCGCCCAGCAGCCTTCGAAGCGGACGCTTTCCCAGGCGGAGATGCTGTCGTAGCCGTCGTCGCTGTTGAACCACGCTCGGCAGCCGCGGAAGACGTTGTTCACTGCGCCCTTCGACGGGTGACCGCCAAAGCCGTCGACGTTGCCGCCGCGGCCATCCTCCGAGGTGAAGTCGTGGTTGCGGTAGGCGTCGCAATTCAGGATCAGGTTGTCGGAGCCACCGAGCAGGTAGACCCCGATGGCCTGGCTGTCGTGCAGCGCGAGCCGCTCCAGGATGTTATGGCCGCCCTGGATCTCGAAGTTGCACGACTGGCCGTGGCCCTTGAAGTTGACCTGCGTGCCGATGACCTCGAACCCGCGGAAGTGCAACCACGAGCCGGCGACCTGAAAGGCGTTGATGCGGCGGCC
>CAIRWP010000058.1 GCA_903882335.1 uncultured Opitutia bacterium
AACAACCCAATCCCCATCCCATGTTTGAACTATCTAACCGCCAACCCCCGACCGCAGCCGCTTACTCCGCCTGATCCTTCAGCCACTGCTGGTACTGGGCCTCGGTCTGCTCCGCGGTCAGCTTGCCGGTGTGGATGAGGATGCGGAAACGGAAGGTCTCCGACTTGCCGGGCTGGATGGTGAAGTTGAGCGTGGTCTTGCCCTTGGTGAATTCCTTGGCGCCGAAGGGGTTGGCGGCGAAGAGGCCGTAACCGCGGTTGTGCCAATAGGTCGGGAAGGTGCTGTTCTTCGGGTGGTCGAAGATGCCGATGCAGACGTCCTCGCCCAGGACGGCCCCGGAGAGGGTCATCCACTTGGCGCGCGTGCTCCAGCCGCCCTTCTCGCCGACCTTGCCCTCGCTGCTGAGGTAGACGCCGTTGACGCCGGTGTTGTCGAGCTTGGCCACGGCGGTGGGCTTGCCGCTGCCGTCGGTGAAGATCTCGGGCTTGGTCGAGGGCTCCTCGAGCGAGCGGGTGACGCGGATGGCGATGACGCCTTCCTTGGAGTCATGGAAGACCGCCGGCTTGTCCTGCGCGGTCAGGGTGACGATGCGGTCGATGATGCGCAGGTCCTTGGCGGCGCGGAAGACGAGCTGCTCGTCCTGCTTCAGCACCGTGGAGCCGTCGGCCATGATCCAGTCGGCGCTGACCTGCAGGGTCGCGACGCCCTCGCCGGACCGGACCGACTTGATGCCGGTGTGCTTGACGCGGCCGTAGGGGACCTTGCTGTCGCGGCTGAAGCCCTCGGGCGGCGAGTTCCAGAAGTCGGTGCCGTTCACGTTGCCGTAGTTGAACCACGACGAGATGTGGTGCGGGTGGTCGGTGCGTTCGCCGGCGACCTTCTCGAGCGGGAAGCCGCGGGTGAAGATCTTGCCCGTCGACGTGCGCAGCGGGGAGAGGAGGGGCTTCTTCTGGTCGTTCCAGAAGACGTAGGAGGTGAACGGCTGGCCGTCGACGAGGACGTCGACCTGCTGCTTGTCGGCCTGCTCGACGAGCTTGATCTGCTCGGCGCGGACGGCGCCGACGGCGGCGAGGAGGGCGAGGAGGGGGAGGGCGGCTTTCATGGGTAGGGGGAGCTCCCGAGGCCTAACCCCGCCCGGCCTCCCTGCCAAGGGAGTAAAACGGAAAATATCAGGAACGTCTGGCGAGAATCATCCCCAGGGCCGTCGATGTTTCCGCCAGCAGGAGTCCGGAGAGGATCGCTCCATGGAGCCAGAAAAGCCGGTGATGCCCGAGGGCCGCACCGAGGTCGCCGTCCGCGGCGAGGTTCCGACCGCAGCGCAGGAGGTGCCAAAAGGCCCGCAGGCCGTAGAAGCAAGTGGCGGCGGTGAGCAGGTAGAGGCAGGACCCCGTCTGGTCGCTGGCTGTCCAGGCCAGCACCGAGAGTCCGAGCAGGCCGAGCGCGACGAGGCCGAGCCAGGCCATGACGACGATGCTTGTCCGGGCTTGCCTGAAGGTGGCCGACGCGAAGTCGGCGCTCGATGAGGTCTCCATGGTCAGTCGCGGAGGAGAATGGCCAAGCCGGTGAGCATGGCGAGGAATCCCCAGAGGAGCAGGTGGGCCCGAAGATTCGTCCGCCAGAACCCGGCGAAGGCTTGCGCCGCCTCGCCGCCTCCCGCCGCATCCGTCCGTCGCGCGGCCTGGGCGAGTTTCCAGAGTTTGCTCCCGACGTAGACGTGGGTCGCGACATAGGCCGCCACGAGGTAGGAAAGTCTGTTATGGAGCAATCGTTCCGGTCCGAAAGGCTGGCCGGTGGCGACGCCTCGATGGATGGTCGTCAGGACGACCAAGGTCACCGCCAGGAGCATCCAGAGCACGAGCAGGGCGCCGGTGGCGAGGAGCCAAGGGCGGGTTCGACGGAGCGCTTCACCGGCGACGAAGGGCGGGCTGGGTTGCGGGGTTTCCATGAAAACCAGCCTAGGCGGGGCGGGTGGGCTGCCAAGGGTCATGTTTTCTATTTGTGATACGGAACCAAGGGGACGTACCGTGGGTCGAGACCCCGTACCCTATGCGCCCCGTCCTGCTCGGAGCGGCCCTCCTCGCCGTATCCTCCTTCGCCGCCGACCTCCCGGCCGGTCCCGCCGGGCGCGTCCCGTTGAAGGACTACAAGCACGGGCAGACACCCGCCGAGGCGATGAAGGCGATGTCCTTGCCCGCCGGCTTCCAGGTCACGCTGGTGGCCGCCGAGCCGCGCGTGGTGCAGCCGATCGCGATGTGCTTCGACGAACGCGGCCGTCTCTGGGTCGTCGAGGGGATGTCCTACCCCCGCAAGCGCGGCGAGGGCAAGGGGCGCGACCGCATCCTCATCCTCGAGGACGTGAACGGCGACGGCACGTACGCCAAGGGCACGGTCTTCCTCGAAGGCCTCGACCTCGTGAGCGGCATCGAGGTCGGCCACGGCGGCGTCTGGATCGGCGCGGCGCCCGAACTGCTCTTCATCCCCAAGGACGCACAGGATCGCCCGGGCAAGCCCGAGGTGGTGCTCGATGGTTGGGCGATGCAGGACACCCATGAGACCTTGAACAGCTTCACCTGGGGCCCCGATGGCTGGCTCTACGGCTGCCACGGTGTCTTCACCCACTCCGTCGTCGGCAAGCCGGGTGCGTCGCCCGAGCAGCGCCGCAAGATCAACGCCGGCGTCTGGCGCCTCCACCCGCGGACCCGCGCCTTCGAGGTCTTCGCCGAGGGCACGAGCAACCCGTGGGGCCTGGACTTCAACGCCCGCGGAGAGATGTTCATCACGGCCTGCGTGATCCCGCACCTTTATCACATCCTGCCCGGCGCCCGTTACCAACGTCAGGCCGGCCAGCATTTCGAGCCCTACACCTACGACGACATCAAGACCATCGCCGACCACCCGCACTTCACGGGGTCCATCGTGCATCGTCCCGCCGAGCGCCGCATCGTCCAGCCCGACAGCACGGACGAGGCCGGGGGCGGTCATGCCCATTGCGGCCTGGCGATCTACGACGGCGACAACTTCCCCGCGGCCTACCAAGGCCTGCTGCTGTTCGGCAACCTGCATGGCCACCGCGTGCTCGCCGACCAGGTCGAGCCCAAGGGCAGCGGGTATGTCGGCCATCACGCGGGCGATTTCGCGCGCAGCAACGACGCCTGGTTCATCCCCGTCTCCCAGCGCGTCGGCCCGGACGGCGCCCTGTACGTCAGCGACTGGACCGACCCGCAGACCTGCCATAACAACAACCAGGAAATCTGGGATCGGAGCAATGGACGAATCTACCGCATCGCCTACGGCAACCCGAAGTCGCGCGCGCAGGACCTGACGAAGCTGGAGGCGCCGGCCTTGGCGAAGGTGGCGGTGGACGATTCCAACGGTCTGCTGGCCCGGCAGGCCCGCAAGGTCTTGGCTGAGCGCGGCGCCCTGGCCGAGCCGGCCCGCGCTTTCCTCGCGGCCGTGGTCGCCGATGCTTCCGCCCCGGCCGAACGTCGCCTCCGCGCTTTCTGGGTCGCGCTTTCGTCCACCTCCGACGTCGCCGATCTCGTGGCCCTCGCCGCGCGCGACCGCGAGGCGTCGCTGCGGGCCTGGGCCGTGCGTGCCGCCGTCGAGCGCGGGCTGGCCCTGCCGCTCGTCGATGACGCCGATCCCGTCGTCCGTCGGGAACTCGCCTCCGCCTTGCAGAAGGTCCCGGCCGCCGTCGCCGCCGACCTGGCGTCCCGCTTGCTCGCGCATGGCGAAGATGCGGCGGATCATAACCTCCCGTTGCTCGTCTGGTATGGCATCGAGCCGCTGGTCGGCGCCGATGCGGAACTCGGCATGCGTCTGGCGGTCGCCTCCAAGCTGCCCAAGGTCACGGAATTCATCTACCGCCGGCTATCCGCCGATGCCGCCGGTCGGATGCGTCTTCTCGGCATCGCCGCGCGCACGGCCGACCTGGTCGCGCGGGAGCGCTTGCTCGAGGGGCTTGTCGCGGGCGTCCGGCAGGGTGGGGCGTTCGTCGCGCCCGCCGAATGGTCGGTCTGGTCGAAGGCCCTCCGCACCGACGCGGGCGCGAACCTCGTCGCCCTGGTGAACGAGCTCGATGCGCTCGCCGGCGATGAGCCGAGCCGGGCCTTTTTCCGCGGTCACCTGGCCGACGCCAAGGCGCCGCCCGCCGCCCGTCAGCGAGCCTTGGCCGTCCTGGTCCAGGCGCGCGACCGCGCCGCCGCCCCGGTGCTGCACGCCTGCCTGACGGATGCTTCCGTCTCCGGCGTCCTGCGTCGCCTGGTCATCCAGGCGCTC
>CAIRWP010000059.1 GCA_903882335.1 uncultured Opitutia bacterium
CCGGTGCGCACGGCCATGATCTGACGTTTCCATCCGCGCTGGAGCGAGGTGTCGCCGGCGACGTCTTCGTCCTGAAGGTCGGTGATGCGCGGCGCCCGCGGGGCGGTCAGTTCGACGATGCGGCGGACGGTCCCCGGCTGGCGGTATTCCATGCTGCCGAGATACCCTAGTGTGAAGAGGTGATGCTCGGCGCGGGCTTGGGTGCCCCAACAGAGGTCATAGCCCGAGGCCTGCCCGGGGACGTTGAACTCGCAGGCCTTGCACTTCATACCGACCTCGGGCTTAGGCCAGTTACCGCTGGCGACGTAGCTGGAGAGTCGGGCGGTGGCTTCGGCGATGGATTCCTCGCTGGGGTAGGCCTGGGCGACGGCTTCCGTGGCCTCCAGGATGGCGATCAGGGACGTTTGGTCGCCCGGCTTGGCGTTGCCCCGGTATTCGACCGTAGGACGGCCTCCTGGGCCATTCTCGGTGAGGGTAAAGAGCCCGCGGACCTCCTCCGGGGAGGCGACGCCCAGTTTGTTGGGGAGATAGAACCAAGCGCGGATGGTCTTACTGATGCCAGCGGCCTGCAGGGCCTGTCGGGCGACATGTACCTGGTAGGCCAGGTCGACCACGTAAGGCTCCCAGCTCTTCTTGAGGAGTTCCTTGGGGTCGGCCTGGAGTTTGGACTCCACCTCGGCCGAGGCGGACTTAATCTCGATCAGGTCGAGGGTGTCACCGGTCACGCGGACGATATCCGTGCGAGCCATCAGGGTGCCGGCCGCGAAGGTCGCCTCGTGCAGGGTGCAGTCGCCGGCCTTGATCTTGGCGAGCGTACGCGCCGAGGCGTCGGCATGGCTCTCCTTCGGGACGAACATGTCATCGCCTGGGTAATAGACCTTCACCAGCTTCTCGAACATGTAGCCGCCCCGCGCGAGCTGCTGCATGTACTCATTACCGTCCGCCTGACGCGGCAAAGCCGGCTGGGCCAGCGCATGCTTCAGTTTGATCGGACACGTCAGCCCCAGTTTGAAGAGGGATTTGGAGAGGGCGGGGACAGACATTTCCGAAGGTATGGGTACCGGGTGGCTCAGGAGCAAGGGGGAGGGCGGCGTAAAAAGGTGAGCGCTGTTAAATAGATACTTGCAAGTGTTAACATTATGTTAACATTGGGGTTTCTGAAACCCTTGTTTCTAAAAATAACCCATTAATGCCGATTAACGGCAAAATCCCATGAACGCCAACACCTCTCGATTCCGTACCGGACTGCTTAAGTTCGAGGGCGAACTGTCTCCAGTCAATGAGGTCCTGGCGCTCCTGCGTGCCGCCGGCGGCCGGCCGTTCTTCATGGGCGGCTGCGTCCGTGACGCGCTACTGGGCATCGGCTCCAAGGATTTCGATATCGAGGTCTTCGGACTGAGCGTGGCCCAGATCCAGACGGCGCTGTCGGTCCGCTTCGAGATCATCTCGGTCGGCGCCGCCTTCGGCGTCATCAAGCTGAAGGATCTGCCGGTCGATGTCTCGGTCCCGCGTCGCGAGAACCGCATCGGGGCAGGGCATCGCGATTTCGAGGTCTTCGTCGATTCGACGCTGACCCCGAAGGAAGCCGCGGAGCGACGTGACTTCACGATCAACGCCATCGGTTGGAACGATGAGAACGGCGAGCTGCTGGATTTCTACGACGGCGAACGCGACCTCAGGGCCGGCGTGATCCGTCATGTTTCCGAAAAGTTCGCGGAAGATCCGCTGCGCGTCCTGCGCGCCATGCAGTTCGCCGCCCGTTTTGAATTCACCGTAGCGCCGGAGACCATCGCCCTCTGCGCGACGTTACACCCGAAGGACTTGCCGGCCGAGCGCCTGTATGAGGAATGGACGAAGCTGATCCTGAAGGGCCGTAAGCCGTCGCTGGGACTGAAGTTCCTGCGGGAATGCGGCTGGCTGCAGTACTTCCCGGAACTGGCCGCCATCGTCGATGTCCCGCAGGATCCGGTCTGGCATCCGGAGGGCTGCGTCTGGACGCACACCCTGCATTGCTTGGATGCTTTCGCGAAGAAGCAAGTCGGCGATCCGCGCGAAGACTTGGTCGTCGGCTTGGCCGTCCTGTGCCATGACCTGGGCAAGGCCGTCACCACGGTCATGTCCGAAGGTCGTTGGCGGGCCTTGGGTCATGAGGAGGCCGGCGTCCCGATCGCCCGTCAGTTCCTGGGGCGCCTGACCCGCGAGCAGGGCTTGATCGATGAGATCGTCCCGCATGTGGCCAATCACGACAAGCCGTCGGCGCTGTTCCGCGCCCAGTCGGGCGATAATGCCGTCCGTCGTCTGGCCCTGAGGGTCGGGCGCATCGACCGCCTGCTGCGCGTCGACCTGGCCGACCGTCAGGGCCGCCCGCCGCTGGTCGTCGGCGATACCACCGAGCATGGCGACTGGCTGCTGAAGACGGCTCAGGGACTGAACTTGGACAAAGGCGTCCCGAAGCCGATCCTGCTGGGACGTAATCTCGTCACCCGCGGCCTGAAGCCAGGTCGCGAATTCAAGCGCATCCTCGATGCGGCCTTCGAGGCGCAGATTGAAGGCGCCTTTGCCGACGAAGCCGCCGGGTGCGCCTGGCTGGACGCTTACCTCGCTAAAGGTTCCTGAACTCGACGGAGCACTTAGGCATATTCCTACGGTTTACTTCCATGATTGCCATCCTCTCTGACGTCCATGGCAACCGTCCGGCTTTGGAGGCGGTGTTCGCAGAGATGGAGAAGCTCGGGGTCCGGCGGATGATGGTGCTGGGTGACGTGATCGGCTATGGACCGTTCCCGAATGACTGTCTGCGGATGATCTCCGGAGCGGAGGTCTGCCTGCAGGGGAATCACGAGGCGGGATTGGTCGGCGCGCTGGGCGAGGATTGGTTCAATGATGCGGCTTGGGGTGCGCTGGAATGGACCCGGAAGAAGCTCACGCATGCCGATCGCGAGCAGATCGCTAAGTGGCGGCCGACGGGAAGCCATGAGGGTGTCCAGCTGGCGCATGCCTCGCTAAACCCCGATGCGGTCTTTGATTACCTGCTGACGCCTCGGGCGCTGAAGGCCCACTTCGCCGCCCAGACGGCCCCGCTTTGCTTCGTAGGGCATACCCATATCCCGGAGATCTGGACCGAAGGCCGGGAAGACCCCGTAGCATGGCCGAAGTCAGGGGTGTATACCCTCGAGCCAGGTCGCAAGACCGTGATCAATGTCGGTAGCGTCGGCCTACCCCGAGGCGGGGACAAACGCGCCACCTGGGCGACCTACGACGCAGGGAAGGGTGAGGTGACCTTGCGCCGTACGGCCTACGACGTCCAAGAGGTCATCCGGACGATCAAGCATCTGCGACACGATCCGGTGGTGGAGGCGAAATTGCTCCGCGACCTAAGTTGAGCCGTTGATCAGAGCCCCCAACGGTCGCGAGGGGACACGTGGGCATGGTGACACGGGGACAAGGGATGAAAACATACCGTGCAAAGGTGCAAATCGGCCTGCGGCCTGTGCAAAAGTGCAAAGGTAGGATGCGAGAGTACCGAGTCTGGAGTATTGAGTATAGGGAGAGGCAGAATTCAACGGGGGCGCCATGGGGAGACCGGATAGTTGGCTGTGGCCATATGACCGAAGCATTAATCCCGGTCTCCGGTTTCCCTTTGAGTTAATGTGTCGCTTCGGGTGGCAGGTGACAGGGCCGGGTGGCTATTGGCTGGACCATTCGATTCTGTCATCGATTCAGTCATCTGCGATCGACGCAGTCATCTATTCTGAATGGCAGCTATGTCGTGACGCGGTCCCGACCCTACCATGAGAAGCCGATACCATCGGCCAAAGGCCTCTTCATCCATGGCCGGAGGGTTGGGTAGGCTGTGACGGGAAGTCTGGTCATGGTGTTTATACGATTGTTATACGATAGATATTATATTTAGTTACTGTAGAAAAACAGGCTTGGCGGACGGGCGGGCGAGGGCATGCTTGCAGACGATATGAAGAATACCCTACTGACCGTCTCCCTCCTGTCCGCCGCCGCTGCGCTTTCCGCGCAGAGCGCCGGTTCCCCCAAGATGTCCTATGATTTCATCCGCGCCGGCTACGTCCAGGGCGAAGAGATCAAGGGTCTC
>CAIRWP010000060.1 GCA_903882335.1 uncultured Opitutia bacterium
GGTTTCCTGCGGGTCGATTTCCTGACGACCGTGAAGGCCGAGGCCGGGGACCTCGCGCTCGAGGCCGACCCCGAGCACGGCGGCGTGCACTACCGCGCCCCGCAGGAGGTCAACGCCGCCAAGACGGCTTATTTCTTCCCGGTCGCCAAGCCGCTCCCGCATAAGGATGTCGACTACCCGTGGGTCGGCATGACCTACGCCCTCGGCGAGAAGACCTTCGGCGTCGTGGAGATCGACCACCCAGCCAACCCGCGCGGCACCCGCTGGTCCGCCTACCGGGACTACGCGCGTTTCGGGGCTTACCCCCGGGCCAATCTCAAGAAGGGCGAAACCCTTTCGCTGAAGTACCGCTTCCTGGTCGCCCGCGGTGGCTTGGTCGCGAACGACATCATCCAGGCTGAGCAGGCCGCCTTCACGGGTGTGAAGCCCGAGCCCGTGACCGTGACCGAGCTCAAGGCTGAGGTGACGGCTAAGGGGAAGAAGTAAGGGGTAGGGATAGGGCCGGGGCTAGGGCTGGGGCTAGGGCTAGGGACAGGTATTGATAGGGTCAGGGCTAGGGACAGGGGTAGGAGCAATCACTGCCGAAAGGACAACAGATAGCCGCCCCCTTTTCTGTCCCTGACCGTGTCATGTTGATGGATTCTCCTAGCCCAAGCCCTAGCCCAAGCCCTAGCCCAGGCCCTAGCCCTTAGGTGAAACCTCTGGTCTTAACCCGGGGTTAATCCCTACGTGAACCCCTTCATGCGCCTCCCAGCCCTTTGCGTGGTCGCCTTTGGCCTTTGCGCCTTGCCGCCGGCTTTCGCCGCCAAGGGTGACAAGAAGCCCGCCAAGGCCAACGAGGCGGCCGCCCCCGCGGTCGCCGCCCCGAAGGTGGCTCCGACCGCCGTGGCCCCGATCCCGCCGCTGGATGCGATCTGGCATACCTGGCGCGACAACCAAGGACGCAGCGTCGATGCGATGTTCTGCGCGCTGACTGGTCCGTTCCTGACCCTCCAAGGTCGCGACGGCAAGGTCTACCATTTCAACGGCAACGTCCTGTGCGCCGAGGACATCGAGTTCGCCCGCCAGTGCGCCGCCAAGGCGAAGTCCGGCACCTTCGGCCAGAACACCGTCGCGGTCGCCGCGGCCGAGATTGACCGCGTGGTCACCGCCGTGCTCGCCAAGCATGGCCAGCAACCGAACCCGCTCACGTCCGACGAGCAGTTCCTCAAGCGACTCTATGTCGACGCCATCGGCCGCATCCCGACCGCCGCGGAGGCGCAGGCATTCCTCGCCGACCGCACGCCCGACAAGCGCGCCAAGCTCATCGACCAGCTCGTGTACTCGCCCGGGTACTCGATGCAGATGTTCAACTGGATGGCCGACCTGCTCCGCGTGAAGGATACCTTCAACAAGGGCGTACCCGCCTTCACCTTCGAGGACTGGCTGAAGGCCCGCCTCGCCGCCAATGCACCGTGGGACAAACTGGTCATGGAGATGCTGACCGCCGATGGCCGCCTATGCGACAACGGCGCCGCGGGCTTCCTGCTGTTCGACGCCGAGATGCCGCTGGACGGCGTCGCGAACCTGCTCACGACCTTCCTTGGCACCAACATGGCGTGCGCGCAATGCCATGACCACCCGCTCGCTGACTGGACGCAACGGGACTTCTACCAGCTCGCCGCGTTCTTCGGGGCCACCGACCAGAAGGACGAGTCGATGCTCGCCCAGCTCCGCCGGACCGTGGGCAAGGACGACACGCTCCCCAAGGGCATCGTCAAGCGCATCGGCGACGTCAACGCCTACCGTCTCGAGGATACCGCCGCGCAGAAACTCACCTTCCCCAAGGACTACAAGTACAAGGACGCCAAGCCCGGCTCGCCCGTGAGCCCGGTGCTGATCACCTGGGACAAGGCCGACGCCGGCCTGCCGATCTACCAGGTCGGCGCGAAGACCCCCGCCCAGCTCCGCGACGGCTTCGCCACCTGGCTGACCAGCCCGCAGAACCCGCGCTTCGCCACCAACATCGCCAATCGCCTGTGGAAGAAGAACCTCGGTCTGGCGGTGCTCGAACCGGTCAATGATGTCGATGACCTGACGCAGGCGTTCAGCCCCGAGCTGCTCGCCCACCTGACCACGGTCATGAAGTCCGCCCGCTTCGACCTGCGCGAGTTCCAGCGCGTGATCTACAATTCCCGCACCTACCAGGCCGTCGCGAATCCCACGCCCGACCTCGCCAAGGGGCCTTACCTCTTCAGCGGCCCGATCGTCCGCCGCTTCACCGCCGAGCAGGCGTGGGACAGCCTAGTCGTCGCTTCCGTCGGCGCCTCCGTCGATAACGTGCTCCTGCGCCGCGGCGATGACATGAAGTTGATGGCTTTGCCGAAGGGCCCGATCACGGCCGTGGCGGTACACCGCGTTTATGATACGATCAAAGAGGCCGGGCTCCTGAAGGGTGGCAAAGACGTCAAGAAGGCCGCCGGTGGCAGCACGGCGGGACTGGCCAACGGTTATGACGGGGAGAAGCCGCAGAGCCGGAACGGTCTGCTCCTCGCCCGTTCGAGCGAACTGCCGCAGCCCTCGCCGGAGAACCACTTCCTTCGCGTCTTCGGCCAAGGGGACCGGCTCCTCGCCGATTCGGCGACCTCCGACGGGAGCGTGCCTCAGGTGCTCCAGATGATGAACGGCGCCGTCGGGCGAACCCTATCGGATACCAAGGCCACGGCCGTCGCCGCCGCGGCCGGCTTGCCCAGCCGAGAGGCCCAGGTCGACTCCCTCTACCTCTCCTTTCTCTCGCGTCACCCCCGCCCCGAGGAGTCGGCCAAGGCCGTGAAGGCCATGGACGCCGGCCTGAAGCCGGCCGACCTGGCCTGGGTCCTGGCGAACACCCGCGAATTCCTCTTCCTCCCATGAGCCGAAACCTCCCCTCCGACCAGCTCCGCGACCCGCTCGCCCGCCGCTCGTTCATCGAACGTTGCGCCAAGGTCTCCTTCGGCCTGTCCGTCCTGCCGTTCTTCAATCAACTCGCGGCCGCGGCCGACGCCGCTCCCGGCTCCGCGCCCAATGCCGGCCTACCGGGCTTCGGCAAGGCCAAGCGCGTCATCTTCATC
Organism: uncultured Opitutia bacterium; assembly: GCA_903882335.1. Classification (GTDB taxonomy): domain Bacteria; phylum Verrucomicrobiota; class Verrucomicrobiia; order Opitutales; family UBA953; genus UBA953. Next base: position 3,090 of record CAIRWP010000060.1, read on the forward strand.
CAGCTCAACGGCGGGATGTCGCACATCGACACCTTCGACCCCAAGGTAGGAGGCAGCAAGGGCCCTGGTGCGACGATCTCTACCAAGGCCGGCTTCCAGCTGACCGACTACCTGCCGGAGACCGCGAAGGTCGCCGGCCGCCTCGCGGTGATCCGCAACATGACCGCCAAGGTCGGCGTGCACGCCTCGGCCGCCTACCTCATGCGCACCGGCTTCGAGCAGCGCGGTACCGTGCAGCACCCGATGTTGGGCGCGTGGGCCCAGCACTTCCTCGGCGCGAGCAGTAAGACCCTGCCGTCGACCGTCTGCGTCGGTCGTCCCTCCAACCACGGCAACGGCTGGTTCCCCGCCGCGTATTCCCCGCTGCCGATCCTCTCGCCGAACGACGGTCTCCAGAACATCAAGGGCCTCGCCGACGCCGACACCCAGTCCCGCCGCCTCGACCTACTCGCCCAGCTCAACGGCAGTTTCGCCGGTGCGCCGACCGACGAGAACGTCAAGGCCTACAACGAATTCTACGAGTCCACGTTCCAGCTCATGAAGAGCAAGGACCTGGCCGCCTTCGACCTCGCCGCCGAGTCCGCCGCGACCAAAGCCCGGTTCGGCACCTCGAAGTTCGGCCAAGGCTGCCTGCTGGCTCGTCGTCTGGTCGAGCACGGCGTCCGTTTCGTCGAGGTCTCGCATGGCGGCTGGGACATGCACGCCACCCTCGACACCCGCATGAAGGACGTCGGCGCCGACTTCGACCACGGTTACGCCGCCCTGATCCAGGACCTCGAGGCCAAGGGACTGCTCGACTCCACCTTGGTGGTCGTCGCCACCGAGTTCGGCCGGAAGCCCGACTTCTCCGGCGGCGGCCGCGGCCACCACCCGCTGGTCTTCTCCACGGTCCTTGCCGGTGGCGGCGTCAAGCGCGGCTACGTGCACGGCGCCAGCGACGCCAAGGGTTATGCGCCCGATGGCGAAGGCGTCACGCCCGGTTCGCTCCACGCCACCATCGCGCACGCCGCCGGTCTGCCCGTGCAGACGGACATCATCACCTCGGCCGGCCGTCCGATGCAGGTCGGCAACAAGGCCAAGCCGGTGACGGCGTTGTTCGCCTGATTTAGGTTCGCCCGTCGGCTGCGCCAGCCTAGGGTCGTCGCATGTCTCGCCTCCTTGTCTGGTTCGCCAGCTTTGCGCTCCTGTCAGCGGCGGAGCCGCCGCGTCGTGACGTGACCTTCCTGTCCACCTCGGATCCGCATTACCGCCAGGTCGACCACCCGCAGGGGCATCACAACGACCTCAATGCCACGACGATTGTCGAGATGAACGGCATCA
>CAIRWP010000061.1 GCA_903882335.1 uncultured Opitutia bacterium
GACGATGCTGGGCCGGACCGAAAGACGGACGATGAGCATCGTCAGGAGCATCATGAAGATCACGCCGAGCGTGAAGCCGACGAAAGGCGAGATGATCATCGGCTTGATGAGCTTCGGCCAGAGGCCGACCGTCTTGCCGGCGGAATCCGTCGCGGACCAGATGAGGCTGTTCCAGTTCAGGTGGGTCAGTCCGAGGACGCCGCCGCAAAGACCGCCGATGAGCGCGTGGGAGGAACTGGAGGGGATGCCGAACCACCAGGTGATGAGATTCCAGACGATGCCGCCCATCAGGCCGCAGGCGATGGCGAGCTGCATGCCTTCGATGGCGATGTGCCCTCCCGCCATGTCGATGTAGCCGGAGTAGATCGTCTTCGCCACCGCGGTGCCCCAGAAGGCGCCGAAGAGGTTGGTCACCGCCGCGAGCATGATCGCCTGGCGGGGCGTCAGCACGCGCGTCGAGACGACGGTCGCGATGGCGTTGGCCGCGTCATGGAAGCCGTTGATGTATTCGAACACCACGGCCACCACGATGACCAGCACCATCAGCAGGAAGGGATCCATAGCCGGAGACGGGGCGCGGGCTTAGGCGTACTTGAGGGCGATCTGGAACACGACCTTGCCGGCGTCGCGGCAGTGGTCGATCGCGCGCTCGAGGAGTTCGTAGATGTCCTTGAGGACGACGACTTCCTTGGCGTCGACGTTGCCCTGGTAGAGGTCGCGGAGGAGTCCCACCATCAGGCGGTCGGCATCGCCTTCGATCGTCTGCAGGGTCTCGTAGTCGTCCTGGATCTCCTCGACGTTCGAGAGCTTGCGCAGCTTGCGGACGAGGGAGGCGGTGACCTCGGTGGCCTGCTCGAGCATGCGCACCTGCTTGTCGACGATGTCGGTCGAGAACTGGGAGGGGCAGATGGCGAGGCGCTCGCCGATCTTCTCGCAGGTCTTCGGGATCTTGTAGAGGGCGTTGGCGAGGGCCTCGATGTCCTCGCGCTCGAGCGGAGTCACGAAGGTCCGGCAGAGTTCCTGGGTGATCGAGAGACCGATGCGCTTGTCGTTGCGGCGGGCCACGACCAGCTCGGTGAAGCGTTGCTCGAAGTCCGGCTTGCCGACCTGCGAGTAGAGCTTGGAGAGGGATTTGGCGCTTTTCGCGGCCTCATCGGCGCTGGCTTCGAGCAACTCGTAGAACTTTTCATCCTTACCGAGGACCTTCTTAAGGAAGTCTTTCATGGGAGGGTAGTTGGGTGGGGCTTTGAAAGACCTCCCGGCAGGGGGTCGCAAGCGCGGTTCGTCACACTTTCGTAACAATCGTTACATCAAGTTGTTGCAAGTGTTACGATTGTGTGACGGGGGCGGGAAGCATTAAAGCGTGCTGAGTCGAGTGCTGCATCGAGTACGGAGTGCCGAGTCGATGGAAGGCGCAGCAGGGGGCACGTGGGCACGGTGACACGTGGGCAAGGGGAGATGTGGTTTCAGGGAATCCATGAGGGACAGGTCAGGGCTAGGGACAGGCGCGAAACCAAGTGGTCGTCTGGCTAGTGGGCCGGTGGGTAAGGACGGCAGATCTGCGCGGCCGACCGGGACGGTCAGCCCTACCTAGGTGGGAGTCACAACCTTCCTTGCCCACGTGCCAGCTTGCCCACCTGCCCCCTGCTCGTCCTACCTTCCTTCGAGGAACTTGGCGATCTCGGCGGCGAGCTTGTCGCTGACGCCCGCGACTTGCGCGAGTTCCTCGACGGTGGCTTGGCGGAGTTTCTGGATGCTGCCGAAGTGCGCCAACAGCGCTTCCTTCCGCTTGGGCCCGAGCCCGGGCATCTCGTCGAGCAGGGACTCCTTCAGTTTGCGGCTGCGGAGGTCGGCGTTGAAATCGTTGGCGAAGCGGTGGGCTTCGTCGCGGATGCGCATGAGCAGGGCGAGGCCGACGTCATGCCGCGGGAGCTTGAGTTCCCGCCCCTCGGGGAAGACGATCGTCTCCTCCCGCTTGGCCAGACCGATGAGCGGCGGCGGCGTCAGGCCGGCCTTGCGGAAAGCGGAGAGGGCCGCGCCCACCTGACCGAGGCCGCCGTCGATGATCACCAGCTCGGGGAAGGCCCGGCCCTCCTCGGCCAGCCGGGAATAACGTCGGCCGACGACCTCCTCCATCGAACGGAAGTCGTCGTTGCCCTCGAACGACTTGATCTTGAACCGGCGGTAGCCGGTCTTGTCGGCCTGGCCATCGACGAAGCGCACCATCGAGGCAACCGCGAGGGTCCCCGAGATGTGGGAGATGTCGAAGCACTCCGTCGTCGCGGGCGGTCGCGCCAACCCGAGCGCCGCGGCCAGGGCGTCCAGCGCGCCCGATTCGTCGCGGCGGGGCAGGGGATTCTCGCGCAGGAAACGCCGGGACTTCTCGGTCGTCCGGCGCAGGGCGTCCAGCAGGTCGCGCAGTTCGGCCGCCTTCTCGTAGTCGCGCGCCGCCGCCGCCGCCCGCATGTCGGTCTCGGTCTGCTCGGCCCACTCGCCTGCCTTGCCCTCCAGGAACGCGCAGGCCGCGGTCACGCGTTCGCCGTATTCCTCGGCGGTGACCTCGTTCGGGAATTTCTGGATCTGCGAGCGGACGTCGCCGTAGAGGCGCCAACGGCCGTCCGGCAGCGGCGCGGGGTTGGCGTCGACCAGCAGGATGCCGAACTTCTTCCGCATCTCGTTGATCGTCCGCCGGACCGCCTGCTGGTGTGGGAACGGTCCGAAGTAACGGGCGGAGTCCGAATTGCGGGCGCGCACGATCCGGAAACGGGGGATGGGGTCGGCCAGGTCGACCCGGATCTGCGGGAACTGCTTGTCGTCCCGGAAGAGGATGTTCCAGCGAGGTCGCCAGCGTTTGATCAGCTTGCCTTCGAGGAGCAGGGCTTCGGTCTCGGACCGGACCTCGTGCCACTCGAGGTCGGCCACCGTGTCCATCATGGCGGCCACTTTGGGGGTCATCCGCGGGCGGGGGATGAAATAGGAGGCCAGCCGCTTCTTCAGGTCCTTGGCCTTGCCCACGTAGACGACCAGGCCGGCCGGGTCCTTCATCAGGTAGACCCCCGGGGTATGCGGCGCACGCCGCGCTTTCGCTTTCGGCGAAAGTTCTTCCCGGTCGGTTTGCATTTTGGGCGGAGGTCCTTTACCCTGCCGCAACGTGCTCGCCCCGCAAATGGAAACCTGCAAAACCCCGCCCCGCCAGGTCCTCGTCATCAACGTCGGGGACGAGTTGCTGGACGGGCTCCGCGAGAACGGCCATCTCCTTTGGCTCGGCGAGCATCTGGCCCGCCGGGGACTGCCCATTAGCCGTTCGCTCGTCGTGCGCGACGACGCCGCCGAGATCGCCCGCGCCATCGGCGAAGGGTGGGGCGCCTACGACCTGATCGTGACCACCGGCGGCATTGGGCCCACTTCCGACGACCACACGCGCGAGGCCGTCGCCGCCGCCCTCGGGGTCGGTCTCCGTCACGTGCCCGCGGCCGAGTCCGCCCTGCGCCAGCGTTTCGCGCTCATCGGCCGGAAGGTCGCTCCGGCGGACCTCTCGCAATGTTACGTACCGGAGGGCGGCGAGAGCCTCCCGAATCCCCGCGGCACCGCGCCCGGTGTCTTCTTCCACCGCGGTCGCACCGCCCTTGCGATGTTGCCCGGACCCTCGCTCGAACTCCGCCCGATGTTCGAGGACGAAGTCGTCCCCCGGTTGCGCGGCCTCGGCTGCGCCTGCCAAGGCGAAGCGTACGTCCAGGTCCGCACCTTCGGTCTTGGCGCCGTGCCGCTCGAGCAGCTGGTGCGCCCGCTGCTCCGCCCGGGCATGGTGCTCACCTTCGGTACCCACACCGGCGTCGTCGACGCCCGTATCTCCTCGGGGGGGAGCGGCGCCACCGCGGACCAGCTGCTGGAGGTGGCTCGCCGCGTGCGCGATACCGTCGGCCCAGATTTCGTCTGCACCGGGCACTCCTGCCTCGCGACCATCGTCGTCGAGCAGCTCCGCTCGCTCGAGAAAACGGTGGCCCTCGCCGAATCCTGCACCGGTGGCCTGCTTGCCGATGCCTTCACCGATGTCCCGGGCGCTTCCCGGGTCTTCGCCGGTTCGGCCGTCTGCTATTCCAACGACGCCAAGATGAACATCCTCGGCGTGCCGGAATCCCTGCTGGCGCAGCACGGTGCCGTCTCGGGCGAGTGCGCCGCGGCCATGGCCACCGCGTCCGCCGAGAAATTCGGCTCCGATTACGCCCTCGCGGTCACCGGTTACGCCGGCCCCGGCGGCGGGACTGACGCCGATCCGGTCGGCACCGTCTATCTCGGGTACGCTTCCCCGACCGGAGTCTGGTCCAGCCGCGTGTACTTGCCCGGCGATCGGGCTCAGGTCAAACTGCGCGCCGTCAACACCGCCTTGGACCTGATGCGTCGCCAGCTGAACCGCTACCGCGTCGAGGACCTGATCCACGGGGCGTAAGGGGGCGACACGAGGACCCGAGGGATGGAGGGCACGAGGTCAGGAGGACACGAGGACACGAGGACACGAGGACACGAGGACCAGAGGACCAGAGGGCAGGAGGTCACGAGGACCCGAGGGCAGGGCGATACGAGGGATGGAGGACCCGAGGGCAGGAGGAGCCGAGGGCTTGGGGATGCCTCTTGGTAGGGCTGACCGTCCCCGGTCGGCCGCTGACATGAGCACGGTTTTTTCTGCCCTATCCAACCGCTATCCGCCAACCGCTAACCCCTGTCCGCCACAAAGGATTGCCATGCGGGGTGGGGTGGGGAGATTGGCGGGGATGCCCGGGTATCTCGCCATCATCGCCGGCAAAGACGAGTTCCTCGTCGATCGGGACGCCCGCGCCTGCTACGACAAGGCGCGCGCGGCCGCGGGGGCCGAGGCCGACGCCGAGGTCGTGTCGGGCGTGATCATGCGGGTCAGCGACGCGGTCCCAATCGAGACGAGCTTCGTCGAGACCGTGAACACGCGCTCCATGTTCGGAGGCAAACGCGTGCTGTGGCTGCGTCATTTCAACTGGGTCTCCGACAGCGTCCAGGCGCGTTCCGAGGAGGTGAAGGAGTCGCTGGCGCGCCTGCTCAAGGCCGTCGTGGAGGCGGAGTCCGACGTCGCCATCATCATCTCGGCCACGCCCTACGACGGGCGCCGCAAGGACCTCTCGGCCCTGAAGTCCCTGGCCCAGGAATTCGTCGTGCACTCCCCGGCCGCCAAGTCCCCTTTCGGCGGCGACGATGCGCAGGCCGACATGCAGGTGGGTCTCGCGACCAAGCACCTGCAGTCGCTGGGCGTGAAGTTCGACCGCTCCGTCCCCGAGGCGGTCGTCGCCCGCGTCGGCCAGTCCACGCGGCTCGTCCTGGTCGAATGCGACAAGCTCGCGAGCTACGCCGGCCCGGGCGGGACGATCAAGGAGGCCGACGTGCTCCTGCTGGTGCCGACGTTCGGCGACGGGGATTTCTTCGAGCCGATCGAGGCGCTCGCGGCCCGCGACCTCCCGTGGGGGCTCGCCTCGCTCGACCGCTACTTCTTCAACGAGTCCTCGGCCCGTCCGCTGCTCTCGGCCCTGCAGAATCGCCTGCGCCTGCTGATCCAGATTCGCTGCCTGGTGGATTCCGGCGATTTCCGCGTGAGCGACGCGGGCCTGTCGAAGGGCCAGTTCGAGACCGCCAGCGTCCGCCACGGACCGACCTTTGGCTCGGCCGCGAAGTCCTCCGCCAACCTCTTCTCCCAGAACGCCTGGTACATCAGCAACAAGGTGGCCCCGGGGGCGGCCCGCTTCTCCTTGGCCGAGCTGGTGGATCTGCAGCTGGCTTGCGCCGACTGCTTCGACGCCTCCAACCGCGGCGACGACGAGGCGGCCGTGCGCGCGATGTTCCTGCGGGCGCTTGCCGTCCGCCGCTAACCCTGCTATAAGCCCACTTCCGATGGAATCCGACCTCGTTCCCAACGTCCTCGCCGATCGCTACGCCTCCCCGGCGATGAAGGCCATCTGGTCCACCCGCGGCCGCGTGATCCTCGAGCGCGAGTATTGGATCGCCGTCATGAAGGCCCAGCGCGACCTCGGGCTGGACATCCCCGCCGAGGCCATCGCCGCCTACGAACGCGTGAAGGACCAGGTGGACCTCGAAGCCATCCGCGTCCGCGAGGAGACGACGCGCCACGACGTGAAGGCCCGCATCGACGAGTTCTGCGCCCTCGCCGGCCACGAGCATGTCCACAAGGGCCTCACCAGCCGCGACCTCACGGAGTCGGTCGAGCAGCTCCAGGTCTTCCGCTCGCTCCAGCTGATCCGCGCCAAGCACGTCGCCGCCGTGGCCGGCCTCGCGCGCCGCGCCGTCGCCGACCGCGACGTCCTCATCGCCGCCCGCACGCACAACGTCGCCGCCCAGCCCACCACGGTGGGCAAGCGCTGGGCGATGTTCGGCGAGGAATGCCTGCGCGGCACGGCCCAGCTCGACGTGGCCCTCGGCGCGTTCGCGGCCCGCGGCCTCAAGGGCGCCGTCGGCACCCAGCTCGACCAGCTCACCCTCTTCGCCGGCGACCTCGCCAAGGTCGCGCGCCTCGAGCAGCGCGTGCTCGCCCACCTCGGTATCCCCCACGCCCTTGGTGCGGTCGGCCAGGTCTACCCGCGCTCGATGGACCTCGAGGTCGTCGCCGCCCTCGTCTCCGCCGCTTCCGGTCCGTCCTCCTTCGCGCGCACCCTCCGCCTCATGGCCGGCCACGAACTCGCCAGCGAGGGCTTCCTCCCGGGCCAGGTCGGCTCCTCGGCGATGCCGCACAAGATGAACGCCCGCACCTGCGAGCGCATCAACGGCTTCCTCGTCATCCTGCGCGGTCACCTGGCCATGGCCGCCTCGCTCGCCGGCGACCAGTGGAACGAGGGCGACGTCGCCTGCTCGGTCGTGCGCCGCGTGCTCCTGCCCGACGCTTTCCTGGCGAGCGACGGCCTGCTCGAGGCCTTCCTCACCGTGCTGGGTCAGATGGAGGTGAACCGCTCGGTCATCGACCGCGAATCGCGCCACTACCTGCCGTTCCTCCTGACCACGACGTTCCTCATGGAGGCGGTCAAGGCCGGTGCCGGCCGCGAGTCGGCCCACGAGGCTATCAAGGAGCACGCGGTGGCCGTCGCCCGCGACCTGCGCTCCGGTAAGACCGAGCGCAACGACCTCGTCGACCGCCTGGCCGCCGACGCCCGGCTCAAATTGCCCAAGTCCGTCCTGCTCGACGCCGTGACCAAGGCCGGTGAGCTGACCGGTTCGGCCGGCGCGCAGGTCGACGCCTTCGCCGCGCAGGCCGCGGCCTGGTCCGCCAAGGTCCCGGAGTCCGCCCAGATCAAGCCGGGGCGCATTCTCTGAGGGTTTCCTCGGCCCTGAGGGCGGGGGAGGGTTTTCCGTGTTGCCAAGGGGCGGGGGGCTTCCCACAACCCACTTTTCAACCTGTTCCCTCCCATGTCCTCCCTACAAGGCAATCTTCTCGTCGCGCAAAGCGGCGGCCCCACGCCCGTCATCAACGCCAGCCTCGCCGGAGTCATCGCCGAAGCCCTCAACCATGAGGATGACATCCCGGAAATCTACGGCGCCCTCAACGGTATCCACGGGGTCCTTAACGAGAACCTGATCGACCTCGCCGCGGAGTCCCAGCAGACCCTCCGCGCCCTGCATCACACCCCGGGCGCCGCCCTCGGCACCTGCCGCTACAAGGTGAAGAAGGCCGAGGACTTCGACCGCATCCTCCAGGTCTTCGAAGCCCACAACATCCGTTACTTCCACTACATCGGCGGCAACGATTCCCAGGACACCGCCGCCAAGATCGACGCCCTCGCCAAGGAGCGCGGCTATGAGCTCCGCGTCATCGGCGTGCCCAAGACCATCGACAACGACCTCCCGCTGACCGACCACAGCCCCGGCTTCGGTTCCGTCGCCAAGCACATCGCCCTGACCGTCCGCGAGATGTCCCTGGACAACGCCGCCATGGGCCAGAACGACTTCGTCTCCGTCCTCGAGGTCATGGGCCGCAACGCCGGCTGGCTCGCCGCCTCCTCCGTCCTCGCCCACCGCCGCGACAAGTCGGACGACAAGCAGGTTCGTAACACGCACTACTCCTGCAGCGCCCCGCACATCGTGCTGTTGCCGGAAGTCCCCTTCAACGCCGACAACTTCATTCGCCGCGTCGAGGAAGTCCTCAAGTCCAGCGGTCACTGCTTCGTCGTCGTCTCCGAAGGCGTGCAGGACGAGGCCGGCAACTACCTCGGCGCCGATACCTCCAGCACCGACGCGTTCGGCCATGCCGTCCTCGGCGGCGCCGGCGAGTCTCTCCGCAATCTCGTCGAAGAACGTTTCTCGGGCGTCAAGGCCCGCGCCTCCAAGCTCGGCATCGCCCAGCGCGCCGCCTCGCACAGCGCCTCCAAGACCGACGTCGACGAAGCCTTCCTTTGCGGCAGCGAAGCGGTCAAGGCCGCCGTCGCCGGCGAGTCGGGCAAGATGGTCATCATCACCCGCTCCGAGAAGGAGAACTACGGCGTGAACACCCTGCTGGCGCCCCTCTCCGAGATCGCCAACGGCGTGAAGGCTTTCCCCGACAAGTGGATCGGCGAAGACCGCATGTCCATCCACCCGGACTTCGTGCGCTACGCGCTCCCCCTCATCCAAGGCGAACTGCAACTCCCTTATGAGCAGGGCCTTCCCCGCTACGCCCAGCTCTCGGCCATCCGCGTCCAGCGGCGCCTAGAGAAGTTCGTTTCGGCCTAAGTCGACCTCCTAGTTATTCACAAGAACCCCCGCTTTTCAGTGGGGGTTCTTTGTTTTAAGGATTTGCCTCCACCTGCGGCTGGGCTAGTCTCTCTATCCCTAACCCCTAGGTTTCCATGCGCTCCCTCTCCCCGTTTTTCTGTCTCTTGGCCCTAGGGCTGACCCCTGTCCTCTCTCTCGCCGCCCTCACCAACGGTAAGCTGCAGGTCGGCATCGTGAAGGACGAAGCCTACCTCTACGACAAGCAGGGCAAGAAGGAGCCGCTCAAGACCGCCCGGATCTTCCAGGAAGGTTTCCGCGTCGAGACCACCCCCAAGAACACCGTCGAGCTGATCCTTTCCAACGGCTCCACGCTCATCGTCAGCCCGGACACCTTGCTCGAGGTGAAGACTTTCCGCCAGGTCGTCTCCGACCGCATCGTCGAGGGCGAGTACCAGAAGCTCGATAAGGAGCCCAGCCCGTCGATCACCGAGATCGAGGTCATCCGCGGCAAGGTCGTCGGCGAAGTGCGCAAGCTCAACCCGCAGTCCTCCTACACGATCAAGACGCCCGTCGGCGTGGCCCGCATCCGCGGCACCATCTACACCGTCGAATTCGCCGACAACGGTAAGGGCACCGGCACGCTGAGCATCGGTTGCGTGCGCGGTTCCGTCGAGGCCACCGTCTTCGCCGCCAACAGCGGCCCGATCGCGGTCCGCCCGGGCGATCAGCTGTCCGTCCAGGCGCCCGTGCCCAAGCCCGTGGAGGCCGTGAAGCCGCCCGACGCCACCGGCACCAAGCCCGCCGATACCGGCACCAAGCCGCCTGACGCCACCGGGACGCCGGCCCCGGAGCCTGCCCCCGCCCCGGCCCCCGCCCCGGTCATCACCCTCGCCCCGATGAACTCCGAGCAGCTGGGTAGCGTCGCCACCACGCTTGCGACCGTCAGTTCGTTGGACCAAGGCGTCGCCGCGACGGTGAAGAACATGGCCGACAACGCCCCGCCGCCTCCTCCGCCCGTCGCCCCGGTCACCACGACCAATCCCGACGGCACGACCACGACCACGACGCCGCCCGCGGAGGTGCCGCCTTCCAAGCCCCTGACGCCGCCCACGCAGCCGACCAACACCAGCACCGGTGGTGGTACCAGCTCGACCGACGCCACGCTGCAGAAGATCACCGACACCGTGCAGCGCACCGTGCAGACGGAGACCCAGACCAACCCGTCCCCGACCGGCGGTTGAGGCTCTCCTCACCGACCTGAAAAGACCCGGCTGCCCGCCGGGTCTTTCTTTTGCCGGGTCCGCCCGCTTTTCTCCTCTCGCCTTGCCGGCGGCGGCGGGCATCCTCGGCCCTCATGCCCATCGCGGGAAAGCTCATCACCCTGGAAGGAGGCGAAGGCGCCGGCAAATCGACGCAGCTCACCCGTCTGGCCGAGCGGCTGGAGGCTGGCGGCTCCCGCGTCCTGCGCCTGCGCGAGCCGGGCGGTACGCCGTTGGGCGAGACGATGCGCGACGTCCTGAAGCGTCCGGGCTCCGTCATCGCGCCGGAGGCCGAGGCCCTGCTCTTCGCCGCCTGCCGCGCCCAGTTGGTCGCGGAGGTGATCGCTCCGGCGCTTGCCGCCGGCGCCGTCGTGCTCTGCGACCGCTTCATCGACTCCACCGTCGCCTACCAGTCCGGCGGTCGCGGGCTGGACCGGGCCGCCATCGAGGCCGCCAATCGCCTGGCCTGCGGCGCCCTCCGTCCGCACCTCACCATCCTGCTCGACCTCGACCCGTCCCGCGGGCTGGGTCGCGCTTCGCTGCGCGACCACGGCCGCTCCGACCGCTTCGAGGCCTTGGGCGAGGAGTTTCACCGCCGGGTGCGCGCCTCCTACCACGCCCTGGTCCGCGAGGAGCCCGCCCGCTTCCGCGTCCTCGACGCCGACCGTTCCCCCGACCTCATCTCCGAGGAGATCTGGCATGAAGTCCAAGCTCGCTTCGCCTGAGGTCGACGACCTGCCGGCCCTTAAGGTCCTACTGCGCGCCCGCGCCGAGGGCCGCATGCCCCATGCGGTCCTGCTGACCGGGGCCGACGGCGAGGTGCTGGCGCGCGCGGCCGAACGCCTGGCCGCGATCCACCTCGGCGTGCCGGACCCGCTCGCGCACGCCGACTGCCGCGTGCTGCGACCGGCCAAGAAGTCGCGCCGCATCAACATCGAGTCCACGCAGGAAGTCGTGGCCGCGCTCCGCCTCACCTCGGTCTCCGCCCGTCGCGTCGTGCTGGTGCACGAGCCCGACCGTTTCATGTCCGAGGGCGCCAATTGCTTCCTCAAGACGCTGGAGGAGCCGCCGCCCGGCACGTTGATCGTGTTGCAGACGGCCAACTACTACCGCGTCCTCCCGACGATCCTCAGCCGCTGCCTGCGCTTCCACGTCGGGGGCGAGGCCCCGGCCATCAAGGATCCCGCCTGGGCCGATTGGCTGCGCGAGTTCGACCGCCTGCTGGCTAAGCTGGCGGGACCGACCTTGCCGCGCTCCGCCGAATTATTCATCCCCGCCTACGCGCTCTGCGCCCGCTTCGAGGTGCTGCTGGAGCTGTTCACCGAGGAGGCGCTGAAACTGGCCCCCGAGCCGCCGCCTGGCGACGACGACGAGGAAGAGGTCGAGCTGGCCCACGAGGAATCGATCCGCCGTGGTATCCGCGCGCGTCTCCTCACGGCGATGGAGGAGCGCCTCCGGCTGGCGGGCCGCCAGCATCCCGATTGCCTATCGCAGGTCGCCGCCGCGATCGACCTACTCGAGGAGGCGCGCGCCCGCCTCGAACTGAACTACCAGGTCCTCGCCGGCCTCGAGCAGTTCTTCCTCCGCCTGCTGCGGCTTTTCGCGCTGCGCGCCCGCGCCTGATCTTCCGCCATGTCCCGCCTGTTCGCCTCCCTCCTCCTGCTCGCCGCCTCCTTGGGCGCGGCCGACGACGCCCGCCGGCCCGAGGTCGAGCGCGCCATCGCCCGCCTGTCCCCGACCATCGTGCGCATCGAGGTGATCTCGGAGGACGGTTCCGAAGGCCGCATGCTGCGCCAGCATGCGGTCGGCTCCGGCGCCATCATCGACGCGCAGGGCCGTGTCATCACGAACTACCACGTCGCCGGCCGCGGCGCGACGTTCCTGTGCCGGCTCGCCGACCGCGAGGAGCTCCCGGCGACGTTGGTCGGCGCCGATGCCATGACCGACGTGGCGGTGATTCAGCTCGACCTTTCCCGCCGCCGGTCGAAGGCGCCCTTGCCGGTCGCCGAGTTTGCGGACTCCGATCGCGTGCGCGCGGGCGATACGGTGCTCTCGATGGGCTGCCCGGCGGGACTGACGCAATCCGTCACCCTCGGCATCATCGCCAACGACGCCATGGTCATGACGCGCTTCGTCGGCGCGATGAGCCTCGACGGCGAATCGGTCGGCGAACTGGTCCGCTGGTTCGGCCACGACGCGGTCATCTTCGGCGGCAATTCCGGCGGCCCGCTGGTCGACACACAGGGCCGGATCGTCGGCATCAACGAGATCGGCATCGGCAGCCTGGGCGGCGCGATCCCCGCCAACACCGCCCGCACCGTGGCCACCGAGCTCATCGCTGGCGGCCGCGTCGTTCGCGGCTGGCTCGGCCTCGAGGTCCAACCGCTGCTGCGCTCGTTGTCCGGCGAGGGCCGGCGCGGCGTGCTCGTGCGTTCCGTCCTGCGCGGCTCCCCGGCGGCGGTCGCCGGACTCCGGCAGGGCGATCTCCTGACGTCGCTCGCCGGCCAGCCGGTCCATGCCGATTGCGATGAGCAGATGCCGACCTACCACGGCCAGGTCGCGGCCTTGCGTCCCGGCCGCGAGGTCTCGCTGGAGTTCGTCCGCGACGGCGCCATCCGCACGGTCGTCGCGACCGCCGCCGAACGTCCCGCCAATATCGCCCGCGAGGCCGAGCTCGCCTCCTGGGGAGCCACCGTCCGCGACCAGACCCGCCTTTCCGCCCTCCGCGCCAAGCGCCCGAACCAGGATGGCGTCGTCGTCGATTCGCTCCGCCCCGGCGGTCCCGCCGCCGAGGCCAAGCCGGCGTTGCTCGAGGGCGACCTCATCGTCGCGCTCGGCGGCCGACCGGTGAAGGACGTGGCCGCCCTCCGCGCCGTCTCGCGCGAGCTCCTCCAAGGCAAGACCGAGCCCGAGTCCGTGCTGGTCGCGTTCGTGCGCGCCGGGGCCGAGCTGATCTCCGTCGTGCGCATCGGGCCCGAGGTCGACGCCGCCGTCGCGCCGCGCGCCGCCCGCCCTTGGGCCGGCTTCGCCAGTCAGGTGCTCACCGCCGAGCTCGCCAAGGCGCTCGGCCTGAAGGGCAAGGCCGGTATCCGCGTCACGCAGGTCGTCGCTGGTTCCACCGCCGAGCAGGCCGGCCTCAAGGTCGGCGACCTTTGCTTCAAGCTCGATGGCAAGGTGATCCCTGCCCGCCGGCCCGAGGACGCGGAGGTCTTCGGCGCCTTGCTCCGTGACTACCCGGTCGGGGCCGAGGTCGAACTCGAAGGCCAGCGCGACGGCCAGCCCTTCAAGCTGACGTTGCGCCTCGCCGACCGGCCGGCTCCCGCCGCGGAACTGCCTGCGCTCAAGGAGGCCCGCTTCGGCTTCTCCGTCCGCGAACAGGGCTTCGATGACAAGGCGGCCCGCAAGGACGACGAAGTCGCCGCGGGTCTGCTGGTCTCCAAGGTCGAGCGCTCCGGCTGGGCCGATCTGGCCGGCTTGCGCGGCGGCGACCTGCTCCTGGCCGTCAACGGCCAGCCCGTCCCCGACCTCGCGGCGTTGCGCGCCCGGCTCGCGGCGTTGGCCCAGGCCAAACCCCGCCACGTCGTCCTGCAGGTGCGCCGCTCGATTTCGGGCGCCTACCTGGAATTCGAACCCGATTGGAACGCCCTCGAGGCGGCCAAGTGATTCCCGCCCTTTTACCATGAACCTCCGCTTCGCTCCCTTGCTTGCGCTCCTCGCCGGCTTCACCTCGCTCGGCGCCGCCGAGGCGAAGATCGAGGAGACCGCCCGGCGGCTCTTCAAGTCCCACGCCGACGCCATCGTGACCGTCCGCGCGACGGTCGCCCTGACGATGACCGCCGGTGACGCGCCTTCGCAATCCCGCGACCAGAGCGTCGAGGAGCTCGGCACCGTCGTCGGCGACAAGGGTCTGGTGATGATCTCCGCCTCCTCCATCGACCCGGCCACCGCCATGGATGGTCGCACGGTCAACATGCGCGGCGCCCCCGTCAAGCTGGCCGTCACGAGCGAGGTCAAGGAGGCCCGGTTCATCCTGGCCGATGGCACCGAAGTCCCGGCCACCGTCGTCTACAAGGATCGCGACCTCAACCTGGCCTTCCTCGCCCCCGAGCCCGGCGCCGAGGAGGCGAAGGAGGCGAAGTTCCTCCCGATCGACACTTCCTCCGAACAGGCGCTCGAAGTCCTCGACGAGGTGGTTGTGCTCTCCCGGTTGGATAAGTCGATGGGCCGCGTCTCGGCGGTGGAATGCGATTTCGTCCGCGCCGTCGTGACCAAGCCCCGGCGCTTCCTGTCGATCCACCTCGCCTCGACCGGCCTGCCCGTCTTCGGCGTCAGCGGGAAGTTCGCCGGCTTCACCACGGTCCGCTTCGGCAGTTCCGGGGAGGGTGAGGGCATTGCCGCCACACCGGTCGTCCTGCCCGCCGCCGAGGTCCGCAAGGCGATCGCCGCCGCACTGGCCCGGCCGGTCCCCGCTCCCCGTAAATGAAGTTCCCCGGTCGGTTCCCCCAACCTTTTCCCGCCGTCAGGGTTCCATTCTGAGCGATGTCCCCGGAAGAGCTCCCTCCCCCCGAAGACGAGGAGGACAAGCGGCTGATGGCGCTTGTCGCCTCCGGGGACGACGACGCCCTCCGGCTGCTGGTCCACCGTCACCACGTCCGCCTGGTCGGCTACCTCCGGTCCGAGGTCGGCTCCCAGACCACCGCGGAGGAATTGGCCATGGAGGTGTTCATCCGCCTGCACCGGGCGGCGGGCCGTTGGCGGCCCGAGGCCAAGCTGACCACCTACCTCATCCATATCGCGCATAACCTGGTCCTCAACGAGTGGCGCCGCCGCGGTCGCAAGCCGACCACCGCCCTCGACTCGGCCCCGGAGCCCGGCGACCTCAGTCATGATTCCGCCCGCCGGGTCAACGAACTGGACGAGGCTTTCCGCCAGGCCGTCGCCCTGCTGCCGCCCGAGCAGCGGACCGCCATCCTGCTGCTCGTCCAGCAGGAGATGCCCTACGAGGAGATCGCCGCCGTGATGGAAGCCCCGGTTTCCTCGGTCAAGACGTGGATTCACCGCGCCCGAACCCGCCTCCGCGAACTTCTTAAAGATCACTATGACCCAGCCTGAAGCCTGCAACTTGCCCGCCCCGACGGGGTTTACCCTATGAACCGACCGATGCACCCGCCCTCCGGACATGACTTCGACCAGGACCTCGCCCGCGCGTTGGCCTCGGGTCGGGATGTGTCCTGCCCGGGTTTCGCCGACCGCGCCGTCCAGGCGATCGGCGCCGACCGCCGCCGCCGGACCCTGCTTCGCTGGGGTTCCGGCCTGACCACGGCTGCCGCTTGCCTCCTCGCCGCCTTCGTCCTCCAAGGCGGCGGTGACGATTCGCTCGCCCAGCGGGCGGACGCCCTCGCCGCCAGCGACGAATCACGCCAGCTCAGCGATATCCTCGGGTTCGTCGATGAGCTTTCGTTCCTCACCCCAGCGATCGACCCGCATTCCGTGGTGGATGCGCTGATCAACCCCGAACTGTGACCGCCATGCGTCCCGTTCTGTCGCTGGCCGGCCTCCTGGTCGCCCTCGTCGCGGTCGCCGCCGAAGGTGACGCGCCCGCCCGGCCGGCCGGCCCGCCCCCGCGGGGTCCCGAGGCGCTCCCGTCCGTGGAGGAGATCCAGACCATCCGTCGGATCATGGAGCTGCCGCCGGAGCGCCTTTCCCGCATCCGCCAAGCGATCGAGAAACTGGAGCGCATGTCCCCCGAGGCCCGCGCCGACTACGCCGCCCGGCTCGTCAAATACGAGCAGGCGCCTCCCGAGGAACGGACCAAGATCATGAAGGAGATGCGCGAACGCGGCTTCAGCGCCCGCATCCTCGAGCACCATTTCAAGACCATGCCGGCGGCCCAGGCCAATGAGGAACGCGCACGCTTCCTGGCCCTGAGCGCGGAGGATCGTCAGGACTATGTCCGGAAGATCGCTGAGAAGCACGGTAGCGACTTCGGCAAGGGTAAGAAGGACGACGCCAAGAAGGACGACGCCAAGAAGGACGACCCCAAGCGTCGCAAGGATGAACCCGCGGTCCCGGCCGCGCCGGCCGACGGCGCGAAGTAAGTCCTGACCTCAGAGTTCCTCGTGCCAGGGAGCGTCGCCGTAGCGCCACCGGTCGTGGGCCCACAGCCAATCCGCGCAGGCCTCGTCGGACGAGCGCAAGCGGGTCTCCAGCCAGGCGTTGGATTCGCGGGTGAGGCCAGCGGTGTCCGTCGACCGCAGGACGGCGCTCCGTAGCACGCAGCGCCAGAAGCCGGTCCGCTCGGCCCAGAAGATCCGCGTGGCGGCCTTATGCCTCTGCGCGAGGAGCCCGGGCAGGTGGGTCACGGCGGCGGGGCGGCCAAGGAAGGTCAGGCGCCGCCCGGACTGGATCTTCTGGTCGAAGAGGATACAGCTCGCCCCGCCGGCGCGCACGTTGCGCATCAGCTCGCCGAACCCTTCGCGTCGCGAGGCCAGCCGCATGCCGAAGCGCTCGCGCGCGGCCTTCACCCACGCGTCGGCCGCCGGCTGGTTCAGGGGGCGGTAGAGCGTGACCCAGGGTCGGTCGCCGAGCGCCGGCGCCGCCAAGGTGATCGCCGTCATCATCTCCATCAGCGTGAAGTGCGGGACGAACAGGACCAGGCCGCCGACGTCGGAGGTCAGCCGCGCCTCGCCCGCGAGCGCCTCCGGGTGGACCTGCACCCGCGCGCGGATCGCGTCGTCCGATAGCCGCGGCGAGACGATGGAGAAGAGGCCCATCTCGGCGGCCCGCCGGCAGGACAGCCGCCCGATGTGCCGGACCCAAGCCTCGTCCCGGTCGGGGAAGGCCGCGCGGAGATTGGCCCGGATCACTCGGCGACGCAGGCCCCAGAGGAGGAGACCGAGGGCCGCGGCGTTCGCCCGGGCGAAACCCTCGGGCAGGCGGGCGAGCAGCCAGGCGTAGGTGGCGATCAGGGCCCGCATGCGCGTTTTAGGACCGCTGCTCGCGGCGCAGGACCTCGCCTATCTCCGGCACGTTGAGGATCCGCCGGCCCAGTTCGTCCCGCGCGAAATATTTATCGGGTTGGCGGACCAAGTCGAACGGTTCGTCCGGGAGGTTGTCCTCGTCGAACTCCATCTCGTCGACCGCATCGATATCGTCGAAGATATGCGTGCGGCGTAGCGGCTCGCCCTCGATCAGCATCGCCGGGTTGGTGAGCGTGCCGTGCTTCAGCAGGTTCACGACGAGGCACGGGTAGAAGTCGGCCTCGTACGGCTCGAGGAATTTGTTCACCCACTGGCCCGGGACCTCCCAGCGGCGGTTGAGCACCACCACGTCCGCGAAGTGCACGCAGGGCACGAGCCACCTGGCCACGTCGGGGTGGCGCTGGGTCAGCGGGCAATCCACCACGGTCACGATCCGTTGGACCTGCCAGCCCGAGGCGGGGAGCGCGCGGTGCAGGGCCTCCATCTGGTCCACGGCGGACAGGCCGCCGTGCGTGACGAGGATGCCCGCGTCGGCGTCGCCGGGGGCGGGCAGGGTGGCGGCGCCGGCGGCGAACGCCCACGTGTCGGCCGCGCCGGACTCAGCCTCGTGGGCTTCGCGGAAAGTCCGGATACGCTTGCCGTCCGACCAGCCGTTCTCGGCGAGTTCCTTCGCGACGGTGAGCCGGCCGGAGCCGCGGAGTCCGAGGATGATGATCAGGGGCTTCATGCCTTGCGTCCGCAGCGGCCGAAGGGCGCGTTCTGTCCGCGGTCGCGGAGCCAGTGGTCGACGGCGACGAGCGCGGCCATGGCCTCGACGATCGGCACGGCGCGCGGGAGCACGCACGGGTCGTGGCGGCCCTTGGCCGTGAGCTCGGTGGCGCGGCCGTCGGGACCCACGGTCCGCTGCGGCTTGAGCACGGTCGCGGTCGGCTTGAAGGCGACGCGGAAGATGACGGCCTCGCCGTTCGTGATGCCGCCCTGCGTGCCGCCGGAACGATTGGTCGCCGTGCGGATGCGTCCGCCCTTGCGCACGAAGGTATCGTTGTGCGCGCTGCCGCGCAGCAGCGTGCCGGCGAAGCCGCTGCCGAGCTCGAAGCCCTTGGTCGCGGGGAGCGAGAGCATCGCCTTCGCGAGGTCGGCCTCGAAGCGGTCGAAGACCGGCGAGCCGAGGCCGGTGGGCAGGTTCTCGATGGCGCAGCAGATCACGCCGCCGACGGAGTCGCCGTCGGCGCGCGCCGCGCGGATGAGCGCGTCGATCTTCGCGGCGGTGGCCGGGTGCGGGCAGCGCGTCGGCGTGGCCTCCACCTGCTTCAGCGTCGGGGTCTTCGCGGGCGCCGGCATGCGGACGTCAGCGACGCTCTCAACCCAGGCGGTGATACGCGCGCCGCAGGCGTGGCTCAGCACGGTCTTGGCGACGGCGCCCGCGGCGACGCGCGCGGCGGTCTCGCGGGCCGAGGAACGGCCGCCGCCGGCGACGGCGCGGATGCCGTACTTGGCGTCGTAGGTGAAGTCGGCGTGCGAGGGGCGGTAGGCCGTCCTCATCTCGGCGTAGGCCTCCGACCGCTGGTCCGTGTTGCGGATGACGATGGCGATGGGCGAGCCGAGGGTGAGGCCGTCGGGCGAGATGCCGGAAAGCACCTCCGGCTCGTCGCCTTCCTTGCGTTGCGTGACCAACGCGCTCTGGCCGGGCCGGCGCCGCGCGAGCTCGGCGCGGAGGAAGGCCGGGTCGAAGGGGACGCGCGGCGGGCAGCCGTCGATGACGACGCCTAAGGCGGGTCCGTGGCTTTCGCCGAAGGTGGTGATCCGGAAACTGTGGCCGTGGATGTTGCCCATGAGGGAAAGGGAGTTGAGGCTTAAAAAAGGAACGCCGCCGAGCCTGGGGGCCGGGCGGCGTCCGTGGAGCGGTTCCGCCCGGCGCTTAGCGACGGAGGTTCTGGGAGATGATGGAGACCAGCTTCTGGCTCTGCGGCAGGTTGCCGAAGAAGCCGTACTTCACGGAGACGGACACGAAGGCCTGCTTGGAGATGGGGTCTTCGGCCTTGAGGACCTCGACCTTGACCTCGAGGTCGCCGATGGCGCGGGCAATGATGATTACGCCGAGGAGGTCGTTGCCGGTGGCGTTCTCAGGCTCAGGGGTCTCGCCCATGCGCTTCATGTCGGCCTGGGAGTCGATGGCCCGCTTGACGGCATTGAAGACGCTGTCGAGGTCGGTGGTGTTGTAGCGGGTGACCAGGGTCCCGGTCACGTTGGAGAAACTGGCCTCGCGCTGGTCCGGGTTGTCGACGCCGATCAGGGTGTTGCAGCCCGTGACGGCGAAGGCGGTGGCGAGGAGGGCGAGGGTGGTGGCGAGCTTCATGGTCAAGGTCGTGGTTGAGTGGTTCCAGACAAAGCACAGCGGGGGCGGCAAGGCAACCAGTTTCGCCCCGGCGGCGGCAGGGCGGAGGGGCGGAAAAACGTAGTTGATTTATAGATACATCCGCCGGCGCGGCCCGTGGGCCAGGCGGTCCGGTCGGGGGATCGGCTCGACCCGACGGAGGGGGTGTTTCTGCCTAAAAACACGCATAAATCATAAAACATTAATAAACAACAACTTATGTTTTTACGACTTAAACCAATCTATTAATGGGGTCCTGGCGCGTGTTAATAACAAAATGGGGCAAATTTCTTGACCAGTGGGGGGCTGTGGCGAAAAGTGGGTCGATAGGGGGCTTTACCCCACGAAATGTCCACTGGCGCTCACATCGGTCTCTTCACCGGCATCCATCACGGAAAGCTGGACGAGAAGAACCGTGTCACGATCCCGGCGGCCTGGCGTTTCGAAGGCGGCGGCGAGACGAGTTTCCTCGCGATGTTCCACCCCGCGCTCGGCTCGATCGTCGTGTTCCCGCCCGCGATGGTGCGGCGCATCTTCGACGCCGCGACGCAGGTCACGGTGAGCGACCCTGACAAGATGGACGCGCTGCGGCTGCTCGGCGAGAACAGCGTGGAGGTCGCGTGCGACAAGGCCGGACGCATCACGCTCAACGAGCACGTGGTGGGCCAGGCGGCGCTCGGCCGCGACGTTGTGTTCCGCGGCGGCTTCACGACGTTCCAGATCACGTCGGTCAACCCCCCGGCGGTCGACCGCGATTCCGAGCGCACGCTCGTCATCCTGCGCGCGCTCAAGGAACTCGGCATCTGAGCCTGTATCCAAAAGTTACTGACACAACTCACACCTTATTCACAGCCCGTATGACCAGCCACGTCCCCGTCCTGCTTGAGGAGTGCCTCGCGCTCCTCGACCCGCGGGACGGGCGCGCCTACCTGGATGGTACGTTCGGCGGCGGCGGGCATACCGCGGCGCTGCTCGACCGCGCCCTGAGCGCCACGGTCGACGCGCTGGACCGCGACCCGGCCGCCGGCGAACGCGCCGCCCCGCTGCTCGCGCGCTACGCCGGCCGCCTGCGTTTCCACGCCGAGAACTTCCGCGACCTCGACCGGGTGGCCGGCCGCTTCGACGGCGTGCTGCTCGACATCGGCGTCTCCTCCTTCCAGCTCGACGAGCCCGCCCGCGGTTTCTCCTTCCGCCACGACGCCCCCAACGACATGCGCATGGACACGCGCGCCGGTCGTAGTGCCGCCGAGTTCCTCGAGCGCGCCGACCGCCAGGAGCTCGTCCGTGCCGTGCGCGACTACGGCGAGGAGCCGCGCTGGCACCGCGTGGTCACCGCGATCGAGCAGGCGCGTGGCTCGGGCCGGCTCGCCCGCACCGGTTCCTTCGCCGAGCTGGTGGCCGAGGCCGCGCCGCCCGCCCCCGGCCCCCGCGGACCGCATCCCGCCACCCGCACCTTCCAAGGCGTGCGTATCGCCGTCAACGACGAGCTCGGCGCCCTCGCCGCCGCCCTGCCCAAGGCCTTCGCCAAGCTCACCGCCGGCGGCGTGCTCGCCGTCATCTCCTTCCACTCGCTCGAGGACCGGATGGTGAAGCGTTACATGAACGGCGTGGCCGGCCGCCCGGTCGACCGCGACGACAACACCGCCCAGGACGACCGCGTCAAGCAGGCCGATCTCCTCACCCGCAAGGCCGTCCAGCCGTCGGACGCCGAGCAGCAACGCAACCCCCGCAGCCGCTCCGCTCGGCTGCGCGCCGTCCGGAGGCTCGCCGCATGAACCCCCGCCGCCTCTGGACCTGGGCCTTCGTGGCCGCGACGCTCGCCGTCGCCGCCGTCGGCACGATCAACATCATCCGCCTGCGCATCCAGGGCGACGCCGTGGGCCAGCAGATCGTGCGCCACGAGCGCGCCGCCGTGGAGACGCGCAAGGAACTCGACGGCCTCAAGCGCCGGCGCGACCAGGGCCTCGACACGCTCCAGCTCATCCAGCGCGTGGGCGATGATTTCAAGCCGCCGACCCCGGACCGCGTCCTCTGGGTCCGCCCCCATCCCGCCGCGCCCGCCGCGGTCCCCCTCCTCACCCAGAGCCCGCGGACCGCGGCGCTTGACATCGCGTTCCGCCCCGCCGCGGAGCAGGGAGGAAAGAGCCCGCGATGACCCTGCCCCACGCCAGCCGAATGCGCTACCGTTCGCTGGCTTGGGTCGTGTCCGCCTGTTTTCTGGCCGTCTTCGTGCGGCTGGTCTGGCTCCATTGGGTGGACGCGCCCGAGCTGCGCGCCGAGGCCATGCAGGCCCGGCGTGTCCGCCAGGAGCTCCCGTGCCGGCGCGGCGAGGTCCGCGACTCTCAGGATAACCTCCTCGCGGTCTCGGAGGATGTCTGGGACATCGGGGTCGACCCGGTCGCCCTCGACAAGAAGGACGCGCCGCGCGCCGGCGAGGTCGCGCTCGCGCTGGGCGTGCCCGTCCTGAAGGTGCTCGAGGCCTTCAACCCGCCGCCGCGCGTCGACGACGAGGGGGTCGAGCGCAAGGTCCGCTGGGTCGTCCTCGCCCGCGAGTGCGGCGAGGAGACCGTGAAGCGGATGAAGGCGCTCAACATCAAGGCCCTCCGCGCCGAGCTCAAGTACCGCCGCGCCTACCCCAAGGGAGCCCTCGCCGCGCACGTGCTCGGTTTCGTCAACAAGGCGGGCGAGCCCGCCGCCGGCATCGAGCGCGTGATGCACCCGCTGCTCGCCGGGCAGAAGGGCTGGATCGAGTCGGAGCGCGACGGCAAGCGCCGCGAGATCGCCAGCATCCGTATCCGCGAGGTCGCGCCGGTGGACGGCAGCAACGTGGTGCTCACCCTCAACAGCCTCGTGCAGAAGGCCTGCGAGGACGCCCTCGCCGCCGCCGCCGCCCGCTACAACCCGAAGGGCGGGGTGATCATCGTCAGCGAGCCGCGCACCGGCCGCATCCTCGGCCTCGCCAACTGGCCGACCTTCGACCTCAACCTGTTCTGGGACGCGAAGGCCGCGCCGATGGACAGCCAGCGCAACCGCGCCGTGTCCGACGTCTACGAGCCGGGCTCGGTCTTCAAGATCGTGTCGATCGCCGGGGCGCTGGAGGAGCGGCTGATCACGCCGAATTCCGTCTACGACTGCGGCGCGACGCAGGTGCCGTTCAAGGGCCGCTTGGTTTCCCTGCCCGCCGATTCGCACGCACTCGGCGTCGCCGACATCCGCACCATCGTGCGCGAGTCCTCGAACCGCGGCACGGTGCAGGTGGGCATGCTCTACGCCGAGCGCCAGGGCGAGGACCGGTTCTTTTCCCTGATCAAGGCCTTCGGCTTCGGCGCCCCCTCGGGCCTGCTCACCGGCGCCGAGGTGCCGGGCCTGCTGATCCCGCCGACCTCGCCGCAATGGGCGGCGGGCATCTCGCGCATCCCGATGGGGCACTCCGTCAGCGTCACCGCCATGCAGATGCATTTCGCCATGTCGGCGATCGCCGCCGACGGCCTGCTGATGCAGCCGCAGCTGGTCCTGCGCGTGGAGGATCCCAAGACCCGGCAGGTCGTCCTCGCGTACCCGCCCCGTTCGCGCGGCCGCGCGGTCAGCGCCCGCGCCGCCGCCGAGACGGCGGCGCTCCTGCGGGCGGTCTGCGGCAAGGGCGGCACCGCCCCGCTCGCCGACATCCCCGGCTACGAGGTCGCGGGCAAGACGGGCACGACGCAGAAGATCATCAACGGGAAATACTCGACCGCCCACCACGTGGCGTCCTTCGCCGGTTTCTTCCCGGTGGGCGACCCGCGCCTGGCCATCACGGTCATCATCGACGAACCGCAGGGCGAGGGGGTCGGCTACGGCGGCAAGGTCTCCGCCCCCATCTTCCGCGAGGTAGCGGAGAAATGCATCCGCTGGCTGGACATCCCGCCGGTCAGCCCCCGATGACGCCGCCTCCCGCCCAGCTGCCGCCCGCGATGGAACGTCCGACCTTCCAGTCCCTGCTCCAAGGTCTGCCCGTGCTCGGCCGGGCCGGCGACTGGCAGGCGCGCGTCTCCTGCGTCGTGACCGACAGCCGCCGCATCATCCCGGGCGCGCTCTTCTTCGCGTTGCCCGGCCGCCGCGCGGACGGCCACGCCTTCCTGGACGACGCGATCGCGCGCGGCGCCGCCGCCATCGTCACCGGCCAGTCCGTCACCGGCCTGCCGGCGGTCGCGGCCGCCCAGGTGGCCGACCCGCGCCGCGTGCTGGCCGAGGTCGCCCGTCGCTTCCACGGCCATCCGGAGCGCGCCCTTCGCCTCGCCGGCGTCACCGGCACCAACGGTAAGACGACCGTCTCCACCTTGCTGCGCCATCTCCTGCAGGACGGCGGCGAGTCCTGGGGCCTCATCGGCACGGTTCGCTACCACCTCGGCCGCCGCTCGATCCCCTCGTTCAAGACCACGCCGGAGTCGGCCGACCTCGCCGGGTTCTTCCGCCAGATGGCCGACGCGGGCTGCGCGGGCGCCTGCCTCGAGGTGAGCTCGCACGCCCTCCATCAGGACCGCGTCCACGGCTTCCGCTTCGACGTGGCGGCCTTCACCAACCTGACGCGTGACCACATCGATTACCACGGCGACATGTCCGCCTACCTCGAGGCCAAGGCCGCGCTCTTCGACGGACGCAACGGCGAGGTGCCCGGCGTGGCCGTCGTCAAC
>CAIRWP010000062.1 GCA_903882335.1 uncultured Opitutia bacterium
CAAGGTGCCCACCCGGGTGCGTTTCGTCCCCGCTGTCTCCGGCGACCGCCTGAAGAAGATCCGCTGACATGACCGCCTTGCTGCCGTATCTCCTCCTCGATGCGATCCTCCTGATCGGGGCCGTCGTCTTCCTGGGATCCCGCCTGTCCTTCTGGCATCCGGCCACGACCTACCTCCTCTTCCACGCCTACAGCTTCAGCGTCCGCGCCTGGCAGCTCTTCGACGGCGCCAGCCCGATGTACGCCGAGAACGGCGCCTTCGATGTCATCCGCCCGGAGGAATTCCAGCGCGCCTTGCTGCTCGCCGACGTGGCCTTGGCCGTCTTCGTCGCCGCCGCCTATTACGCCCATCGTCGGTTCGAGCAGGCCGCCCACGAACCGATCCGCCGCCGGCTCATCAACCGCGCGGCGGTCCTCATGGTCGCCGGTCTCTGCCTGCCGGCCGGCTTTTTCGTCTTCCTGACGTCCAAGGCGGGCGGCGTCGCGGCGAACGCGCTGACCGAGACGAACTACTACACGGTGATGGGGATGTGGCCGATCGGCTGCCTCGGCCTGCTCATCTACCTGCGCGGCTTCCGGTGGTACCTCCTGCTGCCGACGGCCCTGTACCTAGGTTTGGTCGCGGTGCAGGGTTACCATCGGTTCATGCTCGTCCTGCCGCTGGTGTTTCTCGCGTCCTACTACCTGCAGGCGCGTCGCCGGCGCTGGCCGGGCCTGCCGATCCTCTGCGGCGCACTCCTGGTGTTCCTGGTCCTGCCCCGCCTCAAGTCGATCGGGCAGGCCGTCCAGGCGGGCGATTTCAACGAGGCGGTCCAGCTGGTGGGCGATTCGTTCCGCTCGACCAAGGGGCTGGAGGGGTCCTCCAGCGAGCAGTTCCTCGACCAATACGCCGGGGCGCTCACCATGGCCGATGATTACGGTAAGGTGTACTTCGGCTCGACCTACCTGGCCATCGTGACCTTGCCGATCCCACGCTCCCTCTGGCCCGCCAAGCCTGGCTTGGGCGACCACACAATCGAGATCTCGACCGCCCGCCGCCAGTACGACCGGGAGGGTCGCATCATCACCTACCTCGGGGAGTCCTACCTGAATTTTCGCTACCTCGGCATCGTGCTCTTGCCCGCTTTGCTTGGCTTCTTCCTCACGCGGTGGTGCCTGCGGGCGACCAGCGGCCCGCTCCATCGTTTCGACGGCTACCTGTACACGGTCTTCGCGATGGCCTACGTCCAGCTGTTCCGCGACGGCCTGCTGTCGATCTTCGTCTTCACAGTCGTGCACAACATGCCGATGCTCTTCGCCTGGATCCTCCATGCCTTGCCGGGCTTCGCCCAACGGGTGGTCGATCCGCCGCCGGCGCATCCGCTGGCGCAGGAGGATCTCACGCTCGGTCCGCCCCCCGGTGTCGCCCCCGGCGGCCCCCCACCCCGATGAAAGCCATCGTCCATGTCGTCTATGATTGCGTGCCGGGGGCCTATGCCGGCGGCGTGCAGAAGATGGTCTTCGAGCTCGCGAGCGCCCAGCGTCGGGCGGGCGCCGACGTCGAGGTCTGGGCGGTCAACGCGCTCCGGGCGGGTGCGACGGAGGATCATGGCGGGCTCACCCTGCGCTATTTCATGCCCGATGACGCCCTCGGACTGGTCAAGTCGGACCGGCTGGAGGCGCACCTGCGCGCGTTGCCGCCCGGGCACGTGCTGCACGCCCATAACTCCTTCCACCCGCTCAACCTGCAGGTCGGCGAGGCCGGGGCCGCCAGGGGCTTCCCGGTTTATTATCACCCGCATGGCGCCTTGGATCCTTCGCTGTTCCAAGGCTGGTCGTGGCGCGCGCTGAAGAAGCGGCTCTACATCCGGTTCGTCGGTCGCCTCGACCTGAACCGTTCCGCCGGGGTCTTCGCCCTGACCGGGAACGAGGAAGCCCAGCTGCGTTCCCTCGGCGTCACCGCCCCGGTCGCCGTGATTCCGAACGGCGTCGCCGCCGCGGAGTCTGCCGAGGTCCCGCCGGCGGAGTCCGCGCGCCGCGCCGCCGCCTTCCGCGCCGCGCATGCCCTGCCGAGCACGGCCAAGGTCCTGCTGTTCGTCGGTCGGATCAACCCGAAGAAACGACTGGAGGACATTATCACCGCCTTTGCGGAACTCGCCCCGCGCGAGCCGGACCTGCACCTAGTCCTGGCGGGCCAGGCCGACGACGCCTACCTCCGCGCTTTGCGCGGGTTGGTCGACCGGACCGGCCTGTCCGCGCGCGTCCGTTGGGTCGGCTTCCTGGACGAGCGGGCCAAGCCGGCGGCCTTCGCCGCCGCCCATTGCTTCGTCCATGCGTCCGTCTCGGAGGGCATGGCGTTGGCGATCCTCGAGGCGATGGCCCACGGTTTGCCCGTGGTCGCCACCGAGGGTTGCTACATGCGGGCGGCGGCGGAGCTCGGCGCGCTGCGTGAGTGCGCGCAAGGCGGCGCGGCCTTGGCCGCAGCGTTGGCGCCCGTGCTGGCCGACCCCGCCGGGGCGCGGACGCTGGGCACGGCGGGACGTCGCTATATCCAAGAGGCGCATGACTGGGACCGGCTCGCCCGTCGTTACCTGCGCATCTACGAGGAGGGCTTGCCCGCGCGCTGAGCATGTGCGGCATCGCGGGATACCTCGGTGATTTCGCGGCGGAACTCCTGCCGCGGATGAACCAAGCCCAGGCCCATCGGGGGCCGGACGGGCAGGGCGTCTGGTCGTCCGGACGCGTCGGCCTCGCGCACGTCCGCCTGGCGATCCTCGACCTTTCCCCGGCCGGTCATCAGCCGATGTCCGACGTGCGCGGCCGGGTGACGCTGGTCTTCAACGGCGAGATCTACAACTACCGGGAACTCCGCGCCCGGCTGGAGCGCGAGGGCGCGACGTTGCGCGGCTCGAGCGACACCGAGGTGCTGGTCGAACTGCTCGCGCGCCATGGCCGCCGGTGCCTGCCGTGGCTTAACGGAATCTTCGCCTTCGCCGCCTGGTTCGCCGATGAGCGGCGCCTCCTGCTCGCGCGGGACGCGGCCGGCGTGAAGCCGCTCTACTGGACACGGACCCCGGCGGGTTTCGCGTTCGCCTCGGAGCTGAAGGCCCTGCTCACCGTCCCGGGCGTCGACCTGACGCCGGATGCCCAGGCGATCGCCTCCTACCTGACCTTGCTCTATGCGCCCGGGGAGCGCACGCCGGCCCGCGGCGTCCGCAAGCTCCGGCCCGGCGACTTCCTCGAGTGCGCGGAGGACGGCGCCGTCCGCCTGGCGTCGTTCGCCCCGGGGCATTACCGCGAGGAGGTGCAGGCTTTCCCGCGCGCGACCGCCGTGGAGGCGTGTCGTCACTACGTGTCGCAGGCGGTGCGTCGGCAATTGGTCGCGGACGTCCCGCTCGGCGGGTTCCTTTCCGGCGGGGTCGATTCCACCACAATCGCCCACCACGCGGTCCGGCACCTCGCCGGCGGCGCCGACTACCCTTGCTTCTCCTTGGACCCCCGCGGCGGCGAGGCCGAAGGCTTTGCGGATGACCTGCCCTACGCGCGTCTGGTGAGCACGCGCCTCGGCGTCCCTTTGCACGTGGTGGGTCTCGCGGAGGAAAGCCTGGATGAGCTCGACGAGCTGGTCCGGAGCCTGGACGAGCCGACCCCGGATCCCGCGGCTTTCGCGACGCGCGCGATCTGCGCCGCCGCGCGCGACCGGGGCGTGAAGGTCCTGCTTTCCGGCGCCGGCGGCGACGATATCTTCTCCGGCTATCGCCGGCATCAGGCGCTGGCGTCCGAGCGCTACTGGGGTTGGATGCCGCCGCCCTGGCGCGAGGCCCTAGTCGACCTGAGCGCGCAGCTGCCGCGGGACAACCCCGCCGGCCGCCGCCTCGCCAAGCTTTTCGGTCATGCGTCCGCCCCGCCCGCTGAACGGTTGGCGAGCTACTTCCTCTGGCTGGACGACTCGGTCCTCGCTCCCGCGTTGGCGCCCGGTTTCCGGGAGGAGCTGCGTCGCTTCCGTTCGGTGGATACGATGCTCGACGCCCTGGCCACCTTGCCGACGGGCGTGAGCCGGCTCAACCAGATGCTCCACCTCGACCGGAGCTTCTTCCTGGCCGACCATAACCTCAACTACACCGACAAGATGGCGATGGCGTGCGGCGTCGAGGTCCGGGTGCCCTTCCTCGACCCCGACCTGGTCGCCTTCACCGAACGCCTGCCGGATGACCTCAAGCAACGCGGCCGTTCCGGTAAATACCTCCTGCGCGCCGCCATGCGCGGCGTGATTCCCGCGGAGGTGCTCGACCGCCCGAAGACCGGGTTCGGCTTCCCGTTGCGCCGCCTGCTGCACGGCAGCTATGGGCGCCGGCTCCGGCGCCTCGCCGCCGAAGGCCGCCTGGACGCCACCGGGGTCTTCCAGGGGGCTGGCGTCATCGCCTTGCTCGAGGCGGACGCCCGGGGCGAGGTCGATGCCGCCTACCCCCTGATGGGCGTGCTGTGCGTCGAGTCGTGGTTGCGCCAGTTCGCCGGCCGCTGAATCCTCTTTCCCGATGCAGACCACCCTCCATGCCGTCCGGCTCGCCGGTCTCGCCGTCACGACTGGCCCGCTGGTCCGTGATTTCCTCGCGGATGGCCTCGCCGCGGGCCAGGACGCCGGCGCGCTCGAACGTACCGCTCGCACCGTGGGTCTGCGTCGCCGGCTGGTTGCGGCCCCCGGACAGACCGCGCTGGATCTTTGCGCCGACGCCGCCACGCGTCTCCTCGCGGCCTGTCCGGAGCCGGCCGCCCAGGTCGACGCGGTCATCTTCGTCACGCAGACGCCCGATCACGCGCAACCGAACAACGCGTGCCTGCTCCATGGCCGGCTCGGGCTCGCCCGCACCGTGGCGGCCTACGATGTCTCGCTGGGTTGTTCCGGTTGGGTCTACGCGCTGCAGCAGGCGGCCTTGCTCTGCGTGCACGGCGGAGCGCGCGCCGTTCTGCTTTGCGCCGGCGACACGTTGAGCCGGACGACCAACCCGCGCGACCGCGCGACGGACCCGCTCTTCGGCGACGCCGGGAGCGCGACCTTGGTCGTGCGCGACCCGGCCGCCGGCCCCTGGCATTTCGTGCTCGGCACGGACGGCGCCCGCGCCCGCGTCATCGAGGTGCCGGGCGGGGGCGCCCGGTCGCCGCGCGGTGCCGAGCCCTGGGTCGAGCACGCGGACGCGGACGGCAACGTCCGCCACCCCGGCGACCTCCACATGGACGGGCCCGAGGTCTTCAACTTCAGCCTGCGCGAGGTGCCGGCGGCGATTGCCGAGGTGATGGCGCTTGCCCGCTGGTCCGAGCCGGAGGTGGACGCGCTCGTCTTGCATCAGGCGAACCGCTTCGTCCTTTCCGCCGTCGGTCGTAAAGGCGGCTTTCCGGCCGCCAAGACCCCGATGGACCTCGTCGAACGTTTCGGCAACCAAAGCTCCGCCTCGATCCCGTGCGCCTTGGTCGAGGCCCTCGGTCCGGAGCTGGGCCGACGTCCGCTCCGCGTCGTCGCCTGCGGCTTCGGCGTCGGGTTATCCTGGGGGGCCGTCGCGCTGACCCTGGGGCCGGTGACCCTCGTACCCACCGCGCCGCTTCCGCCCACCCCATGAGCCTTGCCGAGGAACAACGCTGGCAGGCCTTGCAGGCCGATGTCGATGCGCTGGCCGCGGCGCCGGCGGGGATGGATACCGTCCTCGCCGGTTTGCCGCAGTGGGACTCCCTGGCCGTGCTCCTAGTCCTCACCCACGCGGAGCAGGTTCATGGCCGGATACTCACCGGCGCCCAGATCCGCGCCTGTCGCACCGCCCGTGACCTCGTCGCCCTCCTTTCCTAACATGAAGAAACTCCTCATCGTCGGCGCCGGCGGCTTCGGCCGCGAGATGCACGCCTGGGCCCGGCAGCATCCCGACCACGGGCGTGTCTGGACCTTTGGCGCCTTCCTCGACGACAACCCGGCCGCGTTGAAACGCTTCGGCGACTTCGCCCCGGTCCGGCCCCTCACGGGACATCGTCCGGCGGCCGACGAGGTCTTCCTCTGCGGCCTCGGCCTCCCGCCGCAGAAGGAACAACTCATCGCTCCCTTGGTCGCCGCCGGCGCCGAGTTCCTGACCTTCATCCACCCGCGCGCCCTAGTCGGCGAGCGCGTCCGCCTCGGGCGGGGGGTCGTGCTGTGCCCCGGGGCGATCATCTCCGCGGACGTCGAGCTGGGTGAATTCGCGATGGTGAACCTCCACGCGACGATCGGG
Organism: uncultured Opitutia bacterium; assembly: GCA_903882335.1. GTDB lineage: Bacteria > Verrucomicrobiota > Verrucomicrobiia > Opitutales > UBA953 > UBA953. Next base: position 6,227 of record CAIRWP010000062.1, read on the forward strand.
CATGACGCCCGCCTCGGCGACTGGAGCACCGTGAGCGCGCATGGTGACCTGACCGGCCGCGTCGAGGTCGCCGACCGGGTCTTCCTGGGCAGCCGCGTCTCGGTCATCCCTGGCAAGAAGGTCGGTAGCCGCGCGGTCCTGGGCGCCGGCGCCGTGGTCATCGCGGACGTCCCTCCCGGCGTGACGGTGGTCGGCAATCCCGCCCGGATCCTCTAGCATGCGCCGCGTCCTGCTCATCGCCGGCGTCCTCGCGACGGTCGGTCTGGTCGCTCTCCTCCTCGCGGTCGAGGTGTTCGCGGACCATCGTCGCCGTTTCACCGGTGAGCTCCCGCGGGCCTTGCCGACCGTGGTCGCCGGCTGGGTGCGGCGCGACGTCCCCGTCGCGGTCGGCTCCGCGGCCGCCGCCAACGTGCAGGGCATCCTGAACTATTCGCAGGTCGCGCAGGCGGTCTACGCCAAGGACGGGCTGCAGATCCTCGTCTACGTCGCCTACTGGGAGCCCGGCAAGGTCTCGGTCGTGGACGCCGGTTCCCACAACCCGGATTCCTGCTGGGTCAACAACGGCTGCGTGCGCACCGACCGGCGCTACGCCGTGTCCGCCCGGCTCGGCGAGCGCGCCTTGCTTCCCTATGAGGCCGGCGCTTACCTGGTGCCGCGCGGCGGCCTGCAGCATGTCGCCTTCTGGCATCTCGTGAACGGGGAGCCCAACCGTTATGAAGCGCAGGAGCAAGGTTGGCGCGACGGCCTGATCGGCCGGCTGGAGCGCCTGCCCCTCCTGCTCAAGGACATCCGCGTCCACGGGCTCAACCAGAAGAGCGAGCAGATGTTCATCCGCCTCTCCTCGCCGACGCCCTTCCCCGAACTCCTTGCGCGCCAGGATGTCCAGGCGCTGCTGCGGGAGCTCGATGGGCTCGGGATCTTCCCCGACCGCCCCTGGCGCTGAACCCCTCTCCCATGTCCCGCATCTACCTTTCCCCGCCCGACGTCGGCACCGCCGAGGTCGAGTTCGTCCTGGAGGCGTTCGAGGCCAACTGGGTCGCCCCGGTCGGGCCGCACCTCGACGCCTTCGAGCTGGAGTTCGCGGCCTTGGTCGGCTCGCCGCACGCCGTCGCGCTCTCGTCCGGCACCGCCGCCTTGCACCTGGCCCTCCGTCTCGCCGGCGTCGGGCCCGGCGACGAGGTCCTCTGCTCGGACCTCACCTTCATCGCCTCGGCCGCGCCGATCACCTACCTCGGCGCCCGCCCGGTCTTCATCGACAGCGAGGAGCGCAGCTGGAACATGGACCCGGCGCTCGCCTGTGCCGCCATCGAGGCGAAGGCCCGCGCCGGCCGGCCGCCGAAAGCCCTCGTGCTCGTCCACCTTTACGGTCAGTCGGCCGACATCACCCCGATCCAGGCATGCTGCGAGCGGCACGGCGTGAAGCTCATCGAGGACGCCGCCGAGGCCTTAGGCGCGACGTACGGGGACCGCTGTCCGGGCTCGATCGGCTGGGCTGGCATCCACTCCTTCAACGGCAACAAGATTATCACGACCTCCGGCGGCGGGATGCTGGTGACGGCCGACGCCGCGATGGCGACGCAGGCGCGTTTCCTCGCCACGCAGGCGCGCGACCCCGCGCCGCACTACCAGCACGCGACCATCGGTTATAACTACCGCCTCTCCAATATCTGCGCGGGTATCGGCCGCGGCCAGCTGCTCCGTCTCGCCAGCAAGGTCACGCGCCGCCGCGCCCATTTCCGCGCCTACCAGCAGGCGCTCGGCGACCTGCCCGGGGTCACCTTCCAGCCGGAGGCGCCCTGGGGGCAGTCGACGCGCTGGCTGACCTGCCTGACCATCGATCCCGCGGTCGCCGGCCGCGATCGCGAGGACGTGCGGCTGGCCCTCGAGGCGGCCGACATCGAGTCGCGCCCGCTGTGGAAACCGCTCCACCTGCAGCCGGTCTTCGCCGGGGTCGAGTCGCACGGTGGCGCCGTCGGTGAACGCCTCTTCGCCCAAGGCCTCTGCCTGCCGTCCGGCTCCGGC
>CAIRWP010000063.1 GCA_903882335.1 uncultured Opitutia bacterium
GACCGCGCCGCCGGTGTCGAGGGCGAGGTCCGTCGCGCGGACGTCGGCGTCCGGGGAAAGGCCGAAGGTGAGTACCGCGCCGCGGCGGCGGCAGGCTTCGGCGAGCACGCGGCCGGACGGGTCGTCGACGTTGATCACGCAGACGTCCGGAACGGCGCCGTTGCGGCCGTCGAAGAGCATGGTCTTGACGTCGAGGTACGCGGCGAGGTCGCCGTGGTAGTCGACGTGGTCGCGGGTGAGGTTGGTGAACGCGGCGACCTGGAAGCGGAAACCGTGGACGCGTTCCTGGTGGAGCGCGTGCGAGCTCACCTCGAGGCAGGCGCCCGCGCAACCGGCATCGGCCATCTGGCGGAAGAAGGCGGCGAGGTCGGCCGAATCGGGCGTCGTCTTATAGGAGGGGATGGAGCGTCGGCCGAGGTGGTAACGGACCGTGCCGACCAGACCCCACTGCGAACCGTCGTCCTGCAGCAGGTGACGGAGCAACGTGGAGACCGTGGTCTTGCCGTTGGTGCCCGTCACGCCGACGAGACACAGGGACTCTTCGGGGTGGCCGTAGAAACGGCGGGAGATCTCGGCGAGCATCCGGCGCGGATCGGCGACCTGCGCGGCGGCGACGGCGGGCAGGCCGGCGACGGGCTCGCCGGAAATGATCGCGGCGGCGCCGCGGGCGATCACGTCGTCGAGGAAGGCGTGGCCGTTCGCGCGCAGGCCCGGAAGGGCGAAGAAGAGCGCGCCCGGGATCACGCGGCGGCTATCCGTCACGATCGTGGTCACGCGCACCGAACCGTCGCCCGTCCGGCCGAGCACGGGCAGCCCTTGGAGCAGCGCGTTGAAGGTCGGGCGTTCCATCGAGGCGGGCATCATCGCGGGCGGAGGCGTCATCGGCCGAGGTCGGCCACGGGGCCGCGCGGGAGGGTGGAGACGGGCGGGAGATCGAGCCAGCGGATGCACTTCTCGGCGACTTCGCGGAAGATCGGGGCGGAGACCTTGCCGCCGTAGCCGACGCCTTCGCCCTGCGGTTCGTCGATGATCACGGTGATGGCCAGCTTCGGGTCGCCGACGGGGAAGAAACCCGCGAACGAGGCGACGTGGTGGGCGGAGGAATAGCGGCCGTTGACGATCTTCTGCGTCGTGCCCGTCTTGCCGGCGACCTCGTAGCCCGGGATGTCGGCGATCGGGGCGGTGCCGCCCTTGCCGCAGACGGCGCGCAGGAGCGTGGCGAGCTGCGCGGCGGTCGCGGGCGTGATCGCGCGGCCGCGCGAGCGCGGGGCGTAGTCGAGCACGGTGGCCTTGGTCTTCGGGTCCTCGACGCGGAGCACGAGCTGCGGCTGCATCAGCAGGCCGTCGGCGGCGACGACCGACATCGCCATATGCATCTGCATCGCGGTGACGCTGACCGAGTGGCCCATCGGCACGCGGGAGATGGTGAGCCCGTCCCAGCGCTTGGGCGGGATGAGCAGGCCGGGTACCTCGGCGCCGGTGATCAGGCCCGTCGGGGCGCCGAAGCCGAACGACTTGATGAGGCCGAAGAAGCGGTCTTCGCCGAAGCGTTCGGCGTACTGCATGCCGACCTGGACCGTGCCGCGGTTGGAGGACTCGCGGACGATCTGGCGGATGTCGGCGGCGCCGATGGCGTGGGAGTCGGCGGGGAGCGAGACCATGCGTCCGCGGTAGGGCACGCTGGTCGCGCCGCAGTCGTAGACGGAGTTCGGCGTGATGAGGCGCTCCTCGAGCGCGCCGGCGACGGCGACGATCTTGAAGACCGAGCCCGGTTCGTAGACGTCGGAGACCGCGCGGTTACGCTGGCTGTCCATCGGCGCGGCCTGCGGGTCGAAGAAACGGTTGAGGTCGAAGGTCGGCCAGTTCGCGAGGCCGAGGATGCGGCCGGTGCGCGGCTCGCTGACGATGATGACCGCGCCCTTGGGATTGTAGCGGGCCGCGGCGGCGGTGAGCGCCTCCTCGCAGGTCTTCTGGATGAGGCTGTTGATCGTGAGCACGACGGTGCTGCCGTCGACCGGCGCGACCTCGCGCAGGCGGATGCTCGTGAGCTCGCGGTGACGGCCGTCGCGTTCGGATTCGATCCAGCCCTTCTGGCCTTCGAGGAGCGGGTTCATCACGCTCTCGATGCCGGCGGCGGGCACGCCCTCCTTGTTGACGTAGCCGAGCACGTGCGCGGCGAGCTGGCCCTTGGGATAGCTGCGGCGGTATTTCAGTTCGGCGCGGAGCGCCTTGATGCCGAGCGCCTTGACGCGCTTGACGACGTCCTCGCCCGCCTCGCGCGCGAGGACGGACCAGCGGATGCGGTGCTCCTCGCCGGCGGCGTCGGTGCGGACGGTGGTGTCGAAGGCCAGGCGGACCTTGGCGGCGGGCAGGCCGAGCGCGACCGCGACCTCGGCCGCGCGTTCGCGGTCGGCCTTGGTGAGCACGTCGGGGTCCACGCCGATGTCCCAGACGTCTTCGGACAGGGCGAGCAGGTTATCCTGCGCGTCGCGGATGTCCCCGCGGCGGCACGGCTTCTCCTGGAGCACGCGACGGGCCTGCAAGGCCTCCGCGCGCAGACGAGGGGCGTCGACCCAATGCAACCAGACCAGCCGTGTGACCACGGCCAGGAAGCAGAAGGGGACGACCCATGCCAGCAAA
>CAIRWP010000064.1 GCA_903882335.1 uncultured Opitutia bacterium
AAGCTGCTGTATTCCCCGGACGACCGCTTCGTGCTCGCGAACGAGGTCGACTTCGAAGGCCGCTCCCCGACGCCGGCCGACGCGCTCCGCGTCGGCATGGTCGACACCCAGGACGGCGACCGCTGGATCGACCTCGGTGGCTCCGGCGTCTGGAACTGGCAGCAGGGCTGCATGCTGCAATGGGTGCCGGGCTCGGCGAGCGAGGTCGCTTGGAACGACCGCGCGGACGGTCGGTTCGTGACGCGCATCCTCGACGTGCGGTCCGGCCGACGGCGCACGCTGCCGCACCCCTTCTACACATTCAGTCCGGATGGGCGGACGGCCTTCGCACCCGACTTTGCCCGCCTCGACGTCACCCGTCCGGGCTACGGCTACGCGACCGGCGCCCCGCGCGACCTGTCCAGGCTCGTCAAGGCGCCGGAGGACACGGGCATCTGGCGGATGGACTTGGCCACGGGCCGCCAGCGCCTACTCTTCTCCCTCGCCGCCGCGGCGAAGCTGCCCTTCACGGGCCCGGCGGCCGCGGCCTTCCGGCCCGACTCGGTCCACTGGTTCAATCACCTGCTCTGCAACACCGACGGCACCCGGCTGTTCTTCCTGCATCGCTGGAAGACCCCCGGCGACAAGGTGGGCTTCCGCACCCGCGCCCTGACGATCGATGTCGACGGGGGCCGGCTCCATGTACTGGACCCCAACGGCGGGACGTCGCACTTCGTCTGGCGCGACCCACAGCACATCTTCGCGTGGGCCTGGCACCCGTCGCACGGCGAACGGTTCTACCTCTTCAAGGACCTCTCCGACGAGGTCACCGTGGTCGGCAAGGACGCGATGCCGAACAACGGTCACAACACCTACCTGCCGCAGACGGACAATGCGTGGGTGCTCAACGACACCTACCCGCAGGGCCCGGAGAAGCTGCAGCGCCCTTACCTCTACCACGTCCCGACGAACCGCCGGATCGAGGTCGGGGCGTTCCCGACGATCGCGGCCATCAACGGCAAGGAGTGGCGCTGCGACACCCACCCATCCGCCAGCCGCGGCGGCCGCCAGTTCTGCTTCGACTCCGCCCATGCCGGCGGCCGGCAGGTCTACGTGGCCGACATCGCCGACCTGCTGGGCTGAGGCGTCACCCGACCGTCACTCAATCGCGCTTCCCATCCGCGGTAGCCGGGACATAGTGACCGCGATGGCCACCCGCAGCGCCCTGGAGCGAGCCCGCTCCGCCCTCCACCTCCGCCTCCTGGCGGCGCAGCGTCGGCTGACGACGGAGCAGCGCGGGGCCGTCCTCGTGCTCGGCGGCAACGACCGCCTCGCGGCCTCCGAACTCGCGAACCAGCTGACCGAGTGGTTCGACGCCCGCACGGTCCGCATCTGTGCCCCGACCGAGGACGCCGGCGCCGGCCGCCCCTTCCTCTGGCCGTATTGGCAGGAGATGCCGGCGAAAGGTCGCATCACCCTCGTGGTCGGCGATTGGCTGACCCGGACCGCGACCGCGGCGGCCCGCGAGGAACTCGACGGCGACGCCCTCCGCGCGCGCCTGAAATCGCTCCGGGCGTTCGAGGAACTCCTCGCGGCCGACGGGACCTCCGTGGTGAAGGTCTGGCTGGAGACGCCGGAGAAGAGCCTGCGGAAACGCCTGCGCGAAGCCGAGGACACCGACGCCGAGGGCTGGGTCGTCACGGATGACGACCTGCGGCTCGCGAAGAAGGCCGGCCAGAACCTGGCGCGCACGCTGCGCACCCAAGGCAGCGGCAAGAACCTCCCCTGGAAGGTCGTCAGCGGCGGCGCCGAGACGAAACTCCGCGACCTTCATGCCGGCCTCGCGATCGCCGATCAGCTCAACCTGGCCTCGCGTCGCCGGGCCGCCGTCGTCGCGAAGAAGCCGGGCAGCCGTCCCCGTGGCCTGCTCGAGAGCGCCGCAGCCCACCCGACCCTCGACAAGAAAGGCTACAGCCAGCAGATGGCGAAACTGCAGCCACGCCTCGGCCGGCTCACCCGGCTCGCGGCGCAAAAAGGCCTCGCGACGATCGTCGTCCTCGAAGGTCCCGACGCCGCCGGCAAGGGCGGCGCGATCCGCCGCCTCTGCGGGATGATCGACGCCGCACACTACCAGGTCTACCCGACGCCGGCACCCACGCCCGCGGAGAAGGCCCGGCACTACCTCTGGCGCTTCTGGAACAAGGTGCCCGCGCCCGGCCACCTCGCGGTCTTCGACCGGTCCTGGTTCGGCCGCGTGATGGTCGAACGCGTGGAAGGCTTCGCGCAGGACGCCGAGTGGGCCCGCGCCTACGCCGAAATCAACGACTTCGAGGCGCGCCTCGCCGAGACCGGTATGGTGGTGGTGAAACTGTGGATCAATCTTTCCAAGGAAGAACAGCTCCGGCGCTTCCAGGCGCGCGAGGAGTCGCCGCATAAGCGCCACAAGATGACGGCGGAGGATTACCGTAACCGGAAGAAATGGGACGATAACCTGCGGGCCGCCGAGGACATGATCGCCCGCACGGACACGCCGCACGCGCCTTGGATCGTGATCTCGGGCGACGACAAGCGCCACGCGCGCGTGGCGGCCCTCAAGGCCGTCTGCCGCGCGCTGTCCGACCGCCTGGACTGAGCCACTCGCCCAGCCAGCGGCGGTGCGGACCGGTCAGCGCGGCCGCGTCCAGGGCGGCCTCGGCGACCCACTCGAGCGCCGGGTCGCGTGTCCAGCGACGGACGTCCGCCGCCGCGACCGGCAAGGCGTGGAGCCGCTCCTCGTAGGTGACGTTGCCGATCGTGCGGCGGCGGACCAGCGTCGGCTCGCCGCGGGCCGCCACGCCGAGCACGGCGAGCGCGGGGAGTTCGGCCATGCCGGCCAGCCGGCGCGCATCCCGCGGGAGGCGGTGCAGTAGGACCCGCCCGCGGTGACGGACCAAGCCACGGGAGACCTCGTCGGTCCGGCGGGCCTTGGGGGCGAAGCGCGGGAGCTCCGCCGCGTCGCCGCGCCGACCAGCGTCGCACCAACGTGCGACCGGGCAGCGGTCACAGGCCGGCGCGGCCTTGCGGCAGACGGTGGCGCCGAGTTCCATCATCGCCTGGTTGAAATCGCCCGGACGGCGCGGGTCGACCAAAGCGGCCGCCAGACCCGCGAAGTGTTTCGCGGCAGCGGCGCCGTCCTTGAAACGTTCCCGGACGCCGGCGACCCGGGCGAGCACCCGGATGACATTGCCGTCGACGACCGCCACCGGCTCGCGGAAGGCGATGCTGGCGATGGCTGCGGCGGTGTAGGGGCCGACGCCTTTGAAGGCCTGCCAATCGGCGGCGCTGCGCGGCTCCGGTCGACCGGCGACCTGCTGCGCCAAGGCGAGGAGGTTCCGGGCGCGGGTGTAGTAACCCAAACCCGCCCAAGCGGCGAGGACCTCGGCTTCCCTCGCCCGGGCCAAGGCCTCGAAACCGGGCCAGCGCGCCACCCACCGCTCGAAATACGGGAGGACGGTCGCCACCTGGGTTTGCTGGCACATGAGCTCCGAGACGACGGTGCGGTAGGCCGAGACTTCCGTCCGCCAAGGCAGCGGGCGCTGGTGCCGGGCGAACCACGCCAACAAGGCCTTCCGGAACGCCAAGGC
>CAIRWP010000065.1 GCA_903882335.1 uncultured Opitutia bacterium
CGGGCCTGCAAGGCCTGGCGAGGGTGGTCGGGGCTCTCGAGGAAGAGGCGGGCGAGCTCCTTGCGGTCGGCGGCGGTGCGCGTCGACGGTCCCTTCGTCAGCAAGGCACGCAAGGTCGCCGTCGCCGGGCTCTCCTTGAAGTCGAGCAGCGCGCGCGGCTGGTCCGAGGTGCTCAGGCGGAAGCGACCGATGTTATGGCCGCCGATCGCCTTTTGGTGGAGTTCCACGGTCAGCGTCGAACCGGCCGCCACGGTCGTCGGGGGGAGCACGAACAGCGCCTTGCGCGGGACCTTGTTGGCGTCCACGTTGCCGGCGATGGCCCAACCGGGCCCGGTCTTGGCCTTGGGCGCCGCCTTCTTGCCCTTGGCCGCGGGGGTGACCTCATCGACGAGGCTCTTGATCGGATAGCCGGGTTGCTCGAAGTCCGCCTGCGCGTCCGCGATCGGCAGGACCTGGCGCTGGCCGTCGGGGCTCGCGAGCGTCACGGTGACGTCGCTAAGGACAAAGTTGCCGTTGGTGAAACGGCCGAGGCTGCCGCCGGGCAAGGACGCGTCGGGGAAGGCCTCGAGCAGCAAGCCGGTGAGCTTGCCCGCGGGCAGGGCGGCGGTGACGGCGTAGGTGTCGTTCGCGGGGTTCTTGCCGCCGGCGAGGTAGCTGCCGTCCGGTTGGCGCGCGAGCGTGGCGCCGCCGGCGCTGGTGGCGGTGCGCACCGGGAGCGGGCTCCAACTGATGGCCTTGCCGGTGAGGGCGCTCAGCATGCGGGCCTCCCAGGCGATCTGCGCGCGCGCGTCGACGGGGCCGGCGTTCTTGAGCGCGGCCTGGGCTTCGGCCAGGGCGGCGTCGGCCGCGGCGATCTGCTGTTTGGCTTCCGCGTCGGCGAGGAGGAGCAGCGGCGCGGTGTTGCCGCCCTTGCGGGAGGAGGCGGCGCCGCCGAAGTCGCCGAGCACGCCGGATTCCTCGTTGGAATTGAAGTAGGCGAAGAGCTGGAAGAACTCCTTCTGGCTGATCGGGTCGTACTTGTGGTCGTGGCAGCGGCAGCAGTTGAACGTCAGCGCCATCCAGGTCGAGCCGGTGGTCTCTAGGCGGTCGATGACCGATTCGACGAACCACTCCTCGACGATGCGACCTCCCTCACCGTTGAGGCGGTGGTTGCGGTTGAAGCCCGTGGCGACGACCTGGGATTCCAGCGGGTTCGGCAACAGGTCGCCGGCGAGCTGTTCGATGGTGAACTGGTCGAAGGGCTTGTTCTCGTTGTAGGCGCGGATGACCCAGTCGCGCCAGGGCCACATCGTGCGCGTCGTATCGCTCTGGAAGCCGTTGCTGTCCGCGTAGCGGGCGAAGTCGAGCCACTGCACCGCCATCTGCTCGCCGAAGTGGGGCGAGGCGAGGAGCCGGTCCAGCGCGCGCGACCACGCGTCCGGCGAGGTGTCCGCGAGGAAGGCCTTCTGGTCGTCCTCGGAGGGCGGCAGGCCTGTCAGGTCGAGGGCGGCCCGGCGTAGCAGGGTCGCGCGGTCGGCCTCGGGGTTGGGGGCGAGGCCTTTCTCCGCCAGGGTGCGGCCGAGCCAGCCGTCGATGGCGTTACCGCCGGCGGGGATCGCGGGCACGGCGGCCTTACGCGGTTCCTGGAATGCCCAGTGGCCTTGGTATTCGGCGCCCTCGGCGATCCAGCGGCGGACCGTGTCCACCTGGGCGGCCGTCAGCACCTTGTGGAATTCCGCCGGCGGCATGTGGTCGTCCGGGTCCGTCGTCAGCAGGCGCTTCAGCACCGAGCTCTGTTCCGGCTTGCCGGGGACGATGGCGGGATCGCCGGACTTACCGCCCTTGCGCGCCGCCTCGAGGCTGTCGAGGCGCAGCTTGCCCTTGTTCTTGCTCTCGTCGGGGCCGTGGCAGGCGAAGCAGGTGTCGGAGAAGATCGGCCGGATATCCCGGTTGAACTGGACGCGCTCGGCGGCGGGCAGCGCGAGGACGGGCAGGGCGGCGAAGGCGAGCAGACGGAGACGGGGCGACGGCATGGCGGCAAGGGGTAGCATAGTGGTAGCGGTCCGCCCGTGGCTGGCAATGGGGACTTCACAAAAAACCCCTCTTCCGAGGGGTTTCGAGGGCGGGGCAAAGGCCGGCTTATTTTTTATCAGACACCAGCGGCTTGATCGCCAGGGCCCGGAAGCCGACGGCGTCGCCGTGCCCGGCGAACCCGAAGAAGCCATGGGCGTTGTCCTTGCCCGGGTGGGCCGACTTGCCCATCACGGTCGCCATATCGACCTTGCTCAGGTCGGTGTCCAGGATGATGAACCCGTTGAGTTCCACCTTGAGGTTGGAGCCCTTGACGGTGACTTCCTGGAAGTTCCACTCGCCGATCGGGCGCTGGTAGCCCCGCTGGGCGCCGACCATGCCGTAGGCCGAGCCGTGGACCTGGCGGGGGTCGAGCTTGCCCTTCACCTTGTCGTAGTTGTCGTCGAGCACCTGCAGCTCGCACATCCCGACGTAAGCGGTGTTGCCGGTGCCGGGGAAGCGCAGGCAGAGGCCGTTGTTGCCGCCGGCGGGCACCTTGAACTCCAGCCGGGCGACGAAGTCGGTCAGGTCATCCTGGTGGTAGAGGTTGCCGCCCTTCTTCGGTTTGCAGAAGATGGCGCCGTCGACGATCTCATACTGGTCGGTCGCGCCCTTCCAGCCGGTGAGGTCCGTGCCGTTGAAGATCGGCCGGAAGCCGTCCGCGCCTTTGCTCGCGAGCCACTGGTTGGCCTCGGCGCCCGCGATCTCGCGGAGGAAGACGTTGCGCCACTTGATCGGCGCGCCGTGGGTCTGCAGGGAGATCGGGCCGCGGGCCGGGATCGTCACCTTGCGGTCGTAGTCGGTCGGCGTCGGCGTCTTGGGGACGAGGCCCGCTTCCTTGAGCGTCGCGTAGTCCTTGCGGTCGTAGAAATTCTCGAGGCTGGCGTGATCCACGGTCTGCTGGCCGTTGAGCCAGACGCTGACGCGGGCGCCGACCATCACGATGCGGAGCGTGTTCCATTCGCCCGGGGCCTTGTCGGCCAGGACGAGCGGGAACTTACCGTTATTCAGGCCGTTGTTCCAGAGCGCGCCGCTGCCTTTGTCGGCGCCGTTCTTCTTCTCCTTGGCGTTCGCGGGGTCCCAGATCTGCACCTGCGGGAGGCCGCGGAGGTAGATGCCGGAGTCGCCCAGCGGGGCCATGTTGTATTCCAAGGTCAGCTCGAAGTCGCCGTACTCCTTGACGGTCGTGGCGTACTTGCCCTTGCCGTCGTTGAGGAGTTCGTCGCCGGCGGCCTTCCAGTGGGCCAGCATGTCGGCGGTCCAGGCCTTGTCGCGTTCCGCGCGCTGCTCGGGGCTGAGCGCGAGGTAGGCGCGGTGCGAGGTGGTGTCGCCGCCGCGCCAGCCGGTGAGGTCGACGCCATTATAGAGGGCGGTGAAGCCGGCGGGCGGGGTGGGGGCGGCCGCCAGGGTGGCGGCGGCGAGGAGGGCGAGGAGACGCATAGGTGGAGGAAGGGAGGGTCGGAGGGCGGGGTCAGAGGGGTTCGAGCGTGCAACGCTTCACCTCGAAGGCGCCGCCTTCGACCTGCAGGCCGATGAAGCCTTCGGAGAGATTGGTGCCGGTGGCCTAGTTCACTTCCTTGCCGTTGACGAAGATCGTGACCGTGTTGCCATCGCAGACGGTCGTGAAGGTATTCCATTCGCCGGCCGGCTTCTCGGCGTCGGCCTGCTTGCCGAGGCGGTAGCCGCGGGTCTTGCCGGACTTCTTGTCCTTGAGTTCCGTGCCGCCGGAAAGCGTCGCGCCGTTCCAGAAGTAGAAGTCGCCTTGGTTCTTGTGCATGCCCTGGCAC
>CAIRWP010000066.1 GCA_903882335.1 uncultured Opitutia bacterium
GCCCTCCGTCTGGCTCGGGTAGCGCAGGTCCGCGTGACGGAAGCGACCGCCGGGCTTCAGGACGCGCGCCACCTCATCCAGGAAGCCGGGGAAGTCCGGATAGCAATGGGACGCCTCGACGTTGAGGACGACATCGAAGGAGGCATCGGCGAACGGCAACCGTTGCGCGTCGCCGACGACGAAGCGCAAGCCGGGCACGCGGTGTTCCGCCGCGCAGAACCGGATGCCGGCGGGGTTGAGGTCGAGCCCCACGTACTCCGCGGGGGCGTAAGTCCGGGATAGGTAGGAGGCGCCGCCACCGTGACCGCAGCTGACCTCAAGCACGCGGGCCCCGCGCAAGTCCGACCCGGCGGCGACGTGATGGTACAGCTGGATGTTCGGACGATCCGGCTCATCGGCAGCCGTCAGTGGCAAGGCCAGCGGGGGCGACTCCTCGTAGGCGTAGTTGAGGAAGCGGATACCTTGGCCCCGGATCCGACGTGTGAAGAACGGGTACCACCAGGCCCAGAGCTTCTGGCGGAGCTTCGGCCGGCCCAGGATCTCCTCGAGCAAGCCCATCAGGACCAGACCCCCTGTTCGACCAGCGCCTTGGTCGCGGCCTCGGACCAACCACGGTTGGCCACCGGGTTCGCGGGACTCGGGTGCGGCACCTTGGCGTAGGTGACCAGCAGGCCATCCAACGCCGCGCGCGCGCGCTCCTCGGCGTAACCGCCGACGCCGACGACTGTCGTGACGCCCAGGGACTCGACCATCCGGCGCAGTAGCCGATCGCACGCCACGTTCACGGGCGCCATGGCCTCGGCCGGCAACTCCTCCGGCACGGCGTTGCGCCCCAGCTTCGTGTTCTCGAGGAACAGCAACGGACAATAGTTATGCACGAGGTGCTCGGCGAAGAAACGGTCCGCCGTCCCGAATCGCTCCCGGAAGAGTCCCCAGAGGCGGCGACCGCTGACTTCGGAACGGTGGCAGGCGAAACCGGTCACCGGCTTGCCGGGATGCTCGCGCTCCGGCCGGCCGACTGGCAGATCGATGCCCAGCCAGTCCCGCACCGCGGCGACCTCGCCGAACGGCACGCCGGTCTGGGCCATGCCGAAGGGGCCGGGATTCATGCCAAGGAAGAGGACCTTGCGCGCGCCGGCCGCCGCGTGCCGGCGGAGGTAGGCCTCGTGCGGCGCCCAGGCGTAATCCAAGGGCCGGTAGACGTAATCCGCGGGCGCCGGGAACTTCAGCCCGGCCAAGGTCTTCCGTAACGCGAGCGTCGCTTGGATGACGGAATCGGCGGGCATGCCGACAGCCAACCGCCGGGCGGGCCGGCGGTCGAGCCGGAAGGCGGGGCGCGGGGTGCGATTTCCCCTTGCGCTTCCGGCGGGGGGGTAAAAAGTCCCCTCCTACTCACGTGAGCAAACCGCAGCCTTGGACTACCAAAGACGCCGAAGAGTACTACGGCTTCAAACGCTGGGGAGGTAACAACTTCTCCGTCGACCCGCAGGGTCACCTGTGCGTCCACCCGAAGGGCGACCACCGCAAGATCCGCATCACCGACATCGTCAAGGAGGTCGAGGCGTCCGGCCTCAAGCCGCCGCTGACCATCCGCGTGCAGGACCTGCTCCGCCACCGCGTCACGCAGATCAACGAGGCTTTCCGCAAGGCCATCCACGAGGAAGGCTACGACGCCCGCTACCGCGGCGTCTTCCCCATCAAGGTCAACCAGCTGCGCGAGGTGGTCGAGGAGATCCTCGACGCCGGAGAGGAATACGATTTCGGCCTCGAGGCCGGCTCCAAGCCCGAGCTCATCATCGCCCTCGCCCTGCTCGAGAACCGCAAGGCACTGCTCATCTGCAACGGCTACAAAGACGAGGAATACATCGAGCTCGCGCTCATGGGCCGCCGCCTCGGCAAGCAGACCATCATCGTCGTCGAGCAGCTCTCCGAGATCGACGCGATCATCCGCATCGCCCGCCGCATGGGCGTGCAGCCGCACATCGGCATCCGCGTCAAGCTGACCACCGCCGGCGAGGGCAAGTGGGCCGAGAGCACGGGCGAGAACGCCAAGTTCGGCCTGACCGCCTCCGAGATCGTGGCCGCGGCCGACAAACTGACCAAGGCCAAGATGAAGGACGCCCTGCGCCTGGTCCACTTCCACATCGGCTCCCAGGTCCCGAACATCGGCACCATCAAGAAGGCCGTGGTCGAGGCCACCCGCTTCTACTGCGAACTCAAGCGCATGGGCTTCCCCATGGGCCTGCTCGACGTCGGCGGCGGCCTGGGCATCGATTACGACGGTAGCCGTTCCGCCTTCGAGTCCTCCATGAACTACAGCATGGAGGTGTACGCCCGCGACGTTGTCGCCAACATCAAGCAGGTCTGCGAGGAGAGCGGCGTCGCCACGCCCGACATCGTCTCCGAGTCCGGCCGTGCGCTCGTCGCGCCCCACTCCATCCTCATCTTCGAGGCGGTCGACCGTATCACCCGCGACGCCCACGGCGATCAGCCGCCCAAGGGTCGGTCCCACGCGATCATCCGGGCCCTCGAGGATATCCGGAAGAACAAGCGCAAGTTCGACCCGCTGGAGCGCTACCACGACGCCAAGCAGAAGCGCGAGGATGCCCACGCCCTCTTCAGCCTCGGCAAGCTCCGCCTGCAGGAACGCGCCCACGCCGACCGCCTCTTCTGGGAGATCTGCCGTCAGATCCGCCTCGACCTCGCCCACACGTCCGACATCCCGGACGACCTCGCCCGCCTCGACGCCATGCTGGCCGAGCAGTACGTCTGCAACTTCTCGGTCTTCCAGTCGCTGCTCGACCACTGGGCCCTCGACCAGCTGTTCCCGATCGCCCCGATCCACCGCCTCAACGAGCGTCCCTCGGTCCAGGCCACGCTGGTCGACATCACCTGCGACTCCGACGGCAAGATCGACGAGTTCATCGACCTCGAGGACGTCCGCCGCACGCTCGCCGTGCACCCCCTCAAGGAGGGCCAGCCCTACTACATCGGCGCCTTCATGGTCGGCGCCTACCAGGACATCATGGGCGACCTGCACAACCTCTTCGGCCGCGTGAACGAGGCCCACGTCTTCCTGGAGGACGACGAGGAGGACGGCTTCTATATCGAGGAAAGCATCCCGGGCTACTCCGTCGAACGCATCCTCGGCATGATCCAGTACAATTCCGAGGACCTCTGCCGCATGCTCAAGCGCCAGGTCGACAAGGCGACCAAGGCCGACTCCGTGCGTCCGCGCGAGGGCGTGGCGATGGTCGACCTCTACGAACGCCTGATCCGCGGCCGCACCTACCTGATCCCGCACCGCGAGGAGAAGGCCAGCCTCCGCAAGGTCGGCGGTAAGCCGGGTCGGAGCTGAACCGGCCTCAGACCAGGATCAGCTTCTGGCGCTTCAGTTCCTCGAGGGTGAGCGCCGGGGCTTCACGGAGATTCTCGTAGGACTCCACGTGAGCCAGCCAGGCCCAGTGGTCGCCACAATCCAGGCGCTCGAGGAAACGGAGCCGCAAGGTGGCGATGGCTCCCTTGAGTTTGTACAGGCCGTCGCCGACATGCTCGACCTGCGAGCCGAGCTGGGCGACCTTGTCGACGTTGTGCCCGGATTTCTTGCCGAGCAGTTTGATGTGGTTCGCCTGGTCCTGGGCCAGGTAATTGAGCAGGCCGATCGGGTTGGCCTCGAGGTTGGCCAGCGTCTTCGTATCCTTGTAGACCCCGATGATGAAGCGCTTGGGCTTCATGGCGATGGGGGTGACGTAACTACAGATGTTGAAGTTGCCTTTACCGACTGCGGTGGTCGCGAGACTGTAGATGGGCCCGTCGACACGGTTCCAGGGTTTGACGCGGATGCCGGGCATACGTTGTGTATTAAAGTACATTAACCTCACGCAGGGCAAACGGTTCCTGCTTTTCTGTTTTGCGCTGTCCAATAGAGCGAAATCCGCCTTGAATCTTCTCATGCCGATCGCGCCGCGGGTCGCACCTCCCCTTCTATGAGAACCATAGCCCTGCATGGCTTCACCGGCGAAGGGGCCGATTTCGCCGATCTGCGGTCTCACCTGCCCGCGGCGGCCGACTTCCTCGCGCCCGACCTACCAGGTCATGGTGCCCGCCGCGGACTCCGCCAGGTCGACGATTACTCACTGGCGGCCCATCTGAAGATCATCGACGAGGTCGTCGGCGACCAGGAGGGCGTGACGGTGATCGGGTATTCGATGGGGGGGCGCCTCGCCTTGCATTGGGCCTTGGCCAATCCCACTCGCTGGCGTCGTCTCATCTTGATCGGCGCCAGCCCCGGTCTGATCACCGCCGAGGAGCGCGCGGAACGCCAGCTGGCGGACGCGGCCTTGGCGACTTTCCTACGCACCCAAGGCCTCGCGGCTTTCTACAAGTATTGGCACCACCAGCCGATGCTGCGGACGTTCTTCCAAGGCGACTCACCCGCCCGCGACGCCCTCGTGGCGCGACGGGCGGCGAACGCGCCGGAGGCGCTGGCGCTCAGCCTTGAGACGGTCGGGAACGGCAGCCTCCCCTCGCTTTGGGAACGTCTGGGGGAACTGCGCAGCCCCGTCGACCTGGTCACCGGCGAGGCCGACCCGAAGTTCACCGCGCTCGCCCGCCGGATGGGCGAGAAGATTCCGCGGGTCCGGCTGAGCGTGGTCGAGGGGGCCGGTCATGCGGTGCACCTGGAAAGGTCAGGCGATTTGGCGACCTTGATGGGCTTTTAAGGGGGAAATCCCCAGAAATCGGGGTCAGGGGGAGATCCATCACCGGGTTGGGGAGATTTTCCCAGCAAAACACCCCTTCCGCACCTAAGGCCCTAGACTTGACAGTGAACAAACATTCATAGAACATCCGTTCACCATGGAAGCACCCACCACGAAGCAACAGGCGATTCTGGACTACATGAAAGGCCATGTCTCCGAGCACTCCTACTGGCCCAGCATCCGCGACATCCAGGCGAAGTTCCGCTTCGCCAGCACCAACGCAGTCTTCGGTCACCTGCAGGCCTTGGAGCGCAAGGGCGTGCTGCAACGCATCCCGGGTGCCGCCCGGGCCTACAAGATCGCTCCCGAAGTCGTGCCCGATCTGTCCGCGACGGTTATCACCTACGAAGGCCCGGGTGAAAACGTCATCGAACTGGACGCGGTTCCCTTCCTCGGGGCCATCCCAGCCGGTTTCCCCGATTACACGGAATCCTCCGGCGTCGTGGCCAGCATGCAGGCGCCCCTTCCCGCCGGCGCCCGTCGGCGCCCGCCCGAATCCTTCGCGCTCCGCGTGCGCGGGGATTCCATGATCGAGGCCGACATCAACGATGGTGACACGGTCATCATCGAACCGGGGACCCCGAAGCACGGCGATATCGTGGCAGCCTTGATCGACGGCGAGACCACGCTCAAGCGTCTCATCAAACAAGGCAGCAAAGTCTACCTCAAGGCGGAGAATTCGAACTACCCGAACCTCACCCCGGTGAGTTCGCTCGTGATCCAGGGTATCGCGAAGCAGGTGGTGAAGGCGATCTGAACACCCGCGCCAGCCGTTCCCTCGCCCTCGGTCCGCCGAGGGTGTTTTGTTTTCAGAGCCCCCAGCCTTTGAGCGCCGTGTCGATGGCCTCACCCATGATCTCGTAGCCTCTATCCGTGGGGTGCAGGAAATCCGACATCATGGCCTTGGAGATCCGGCCACCCGGCGCAACGTAGCGGTCGGAGAGGTCGACGTACTTGTCGGCCAGCTTGGCCACGCGGGTCTTGAGCAAAGCATTGGCGTCCGCAGCCTTGGAACGCAGCTCATTCGGTGCCTCGCCGCGGGGGAGGATGCCGAGGAGGAGAAGCTTGGCGCCCGGCGAACGGCGGCGGATTTCCAGGCAGATCTCCTCGATGCCGTCGACGGTCTCGGCGACCGAGTTGGTCTGAAAATTGTTGGTTCCGATCAGCACGACGTAGGCCTTGGGCTTAAGCCCCGCGACCTCGCCGTGGCGGAGACGCCAGAGTACGTTCTCGGTGCGATCCCAGCCGAAACCCAGGTTGATGGGCTTATGGGGAGCGATGAACTTTTCCCAGGAGGCGGCGCCGGCGACGCGAGCCGACTTCGGTTCGCCGCCCCAGAAATGGGTGATGGAATCGCCGATAAGCACGACCTGCGGGGGGTTGGCCCCCGGCTGGTTGAGCTGAAGGATGGCCTCATGCCGCTCCACCCAATCATAGACGCGGTGATCACGGTTGTGGGTCACCGGGGTGACGGCGCTGTTGAGCTGCTCGGCAGAGGGATTTGGGACGACCTTCGTCAGCACGGCCCCCACCCGCTTGGGCCCGTCAAAGGCGGCGGCCTTGACCGTGCCCCCTTGAGGCAAGGCGATCGGAGCCAAGTAGACCCCGGACGAGAAATCCGGATCACGGCCATCCAGCGTGTAGCGCAGGAGAGACTCCCCTTGCGACTTGAATAACGTGACGACCTGGGTCGAGGCGTTGACATCGACCTCGACGCCTCCGAGCGGCGAGGCGAGGATGATGGCCAAGGCGATGATCCAAGGACGAAGACAAGCTTGCATGCGGGAAGATAACCGCTGACCCGGCCGAGCGACAAGCGCCGACTCACCCCGAACGACCCCGCTGCCGGCGGAGCACCAGCAGGACGTCCGAATACGCCAGGTCGACCTTCCGGGTCGACGCCAGGTCGTAATGGAAGTCGTGGCAGGCGACCAACCGCAAGGCCGGGACCTTGGCAAGGAGGGCCCGCAGCTCGGCCGGGGCATAGGTCCGAAAATCCCAGACGGTCTCCTCGACGCGGGTCCGGCCCTGCTCCGTGATGCGCATGCGGGTGCGCATGGCTTCGGTGCGGGACTTGCGGTCCGCCGGGGCCGACCAGGTGTCGCTGACCACGCGGATGCCCGGCTTACGGCCGATCCAGCGCTCATGATCAGGCGGACTGTTCTTGTAATCCGTGAGGTGGAGGCCGAGCAGCAGCAAGCCGCCCGGGCGCAGCGCGGCGGCCATCCGGCGCAGCGACCTGACCGCGCCGGCTTCGGTATCGATGTACTTGAAGGTGCTGACGAAGCAGTGGGCGACGTCATAGCGGGCCCCCTTCGGCACCGTGAAATCCTGGAGCCGATCGCGCCACACCCTGCCCTGCAGGCCTTTGGCTTTCAGGCGATGCTTGGCGAAGGCGACCTGATGCTTGTTCAGGTCGAACCCGTGGACAACGTGGCCGCGGGCGGCCAGCGATTCGAGCAGCCGGCCGGAACCGCAGGCCGGCTCGAAGACGCGCATCGGGCCGGCCAGTTTCGGACCGTGCTTCCGCATAATCCCCTCGATGAAACGCGTCTCCTTCTTTGTGTAGTCCGCGTACACCATGTCGTAGTACAACGGCGAGTCGTACCAGGCGGTGGAGGATGGCTTCTTCAAGGACACAGCAGACAGCGGTTGGCGGTTAGCGGTCGGGA
>CAIRWP010000067.1 GCA_903882335.1 uncultured Opitutia bacterium
GTTCGGCCCTTTTTGCGCCCCGGTTCCCGCGGGGACCCAGCCAAAGCAGAAGGCCCGTCGCGATGACGGGCCTTCGGGCGGTGAGGGTCGGGCGTCGCTTAGACGTTATCCCACTTCTTACGCAGGTAGGCGTTGAAGTTCTTGACCTTCTTCTTGCGACGACGGCGTTCGGCCGGCTTCTCGAAGCCCCGCTTGGCACGGGCGTCCTTGATGATGCCCTCGCGGTCGATCTTCTTCTTGAGGCGGCGGAGAGCCTTGTCGACGGTCTCGCCTTTGCGAATCTTGATTTCTACGGACATGTTGGCGTTTGGAGGGTCGAAAGAACAAGGGGCGGGGCGGTTCGTCAACCCCGAATCCTAGGGATATTGCGGCCGTGAATAAGTCCCCCCCTTAGACTCTTGCGGGAGGGGTGGGGGAGGGCAATCGTGCCGCCTACCCTCGATGTACCTCAAGGAAATCGTCGCCAACGGATTCAAAAGCTTCGCCGACCGGACCCGCATCGACCTGCGCCCGGGCGTCACGGCCGTCGTCGGCCCCAACGGGTGCGGCAAGTCGAATATCGTGGACGCCATCCGCTGGGTCCTGGGGGAACAGAGCGCCAAATCCCTCCGCGCCGGCGCCATGCAGGACGTCATCTTCGCGGGCTCCGACCGCCGCAAGCAGCTGCCCCAGTGCGAGGTCGAGCTGATCTTCGCGGATTGCGAGAAGGAACTCGGCACCGCCTTCGCCGAGGTCTCGGTCATGCGCCGCCTCCACCGCGAGGGCGCGAGCGACTACTTCATCAATGGCAAGCCCTCCCGCCTGAAGGATATCCAGCGCCTGTTCATGGATACCGGCATCGGCCGCATGTCCTACTCGTTCATGGTGCAGGGCCAGATCGACCAGGTCCTCTCCGCCAACCCCGCCGAGCGCCGTTACCTCTTCGAGGAGGCCGCCGGCATCACGCGCTACAAGGTCCAGCGTCGCGAGGCCCTGAACAAACTCGCCGGCGTCGACACCAACCTCGCGCGCATCACCGACGTCGTCAGCGAGGTCGGCCGGCAGATCGCCACGCTGCGGCGCCAGGCCGCCAAGGCCCTGCGCTACCGCCGTCTCCGCCACCGCTTCACGCATCTCGACCTCGCCTGGCAGGCCAAGCAGCACGGCGATCGACGCGCCCAAGTCGCCACCCTGGAGGCCGATTTCTCCACCTGCCGCGAGCAGGTCGCCGTCCTTGGCGACGAGCTGCGCGTCCGCGAGGCCGCGTTGGGCGACGCCCGCGCCCGCCGCACCGCCCTGGCCGAGCAGGTCCAGCAGTCGCAGCAGTCCCTCTTCGAGCAGCGTACCGCCCGCGAGAACGCGGAGGGCGAGGCCCGGACCTCCGACCTGCGCGCCGACGACCTCGTCGCCCGCCTGGCGGAGATCGCCCGCGAGGCCCAGGACGCCGAAGCCGCCATCGCCGATTACGATAGGCGCCTGAGCGGCAGCTCCACCGCCAAGACCGACGCCGCCGGCTCGGTGTCGGCCACCGACGCCGCCTTCCGCGACAAGACCGCCGAAGTCGAGGCCTCGCTCCGCCAGCTGATGGACGTCGAGCAGCGTCTCCGCCGCGCGCGTCAGGACATCCTCATCGCCGAAGGCGAGATGACCCGCGCCCGCGCCGACGTCACCAACCTCGAAGTCGATCTCCGCGGCTACCAGCAGCGCCACGTCGACCTGTCCGGGTCCCTGACCCAGGCCAAGGAGGAACGCGAAGGGCTCGAGCGCCGGGTCGCCGAATGCGCCGCCGTCGTCACGGCCCGCCATGGCGAACTGCAGGCCGCCCGCGCCGCCGAGCAGGCCGCCCTCGAGCAGGCCCGCGTGCTCGTCGCCGACTTCCGCGCGCTCCAGCAGACCATCTCCGAGCAGGACCGCAAGGTCGCCAAGCTCTCGGCCCAGCTCGGCCTCCTCGAGCAGATGCAGTCCCGGCTCGAGGGTTTCTCCGACGCCGCCAAGGCCGTCCTGCGCGGTGAGCTCAACGAGGCCATGCCGAGCGGCAAGGCCGCCGCGCTCGCCGACCTCGTCACCGTCACCGACGTGACCGTCGCCGCCGCGCTCGAGACGATCCTGGGCGCCGCCTCCGAGGCCGTGACCCTCGACAACGCCGAGTTCCTCCCCGGTCTCGTCGCCCAGATGGGCGAACGCCAGCTCGGCCGCGCCGTCTTCCAGGTCGAGGCGCCGCCCGCCTCTCGCACCGGTTCGGCCGCGCCCGCCTGGCTGCGCCCCGCCACCGAGGCCGTGCGTTCGAAGTCCGCCGACCACGCCCGTCTCGTCTCGAACCTTTTCGACGGTTGCTACGTCTGCCCTTCCTTGGGCGACTTCATCCGCTGGTGGCGGGCGAACCCGGCCTTCGAGTTCTTCCTCGTCGCCACGACCGATGGCGATCTCGTCGACCGGCGTGGTCTCGTCTTCGCGGGCCGCCCGCGCAAGGCCGGCGCCGGCGCCAGCTCCGGCGTCTTCGCTCGCGAGAGCGAGATCCGGTCCGTGCGCGCGGCCCTCGAGGCGGAGAACGACCAGCTCACGACCTTCAACGAGCAGGCCATGGCCCTGCAGGCCTCCATGGACGCCAACGAGGCCGAGCTCGCCCAGCGCCGCGGGGCCACCCAGTTCGCCGCTCAGGAACTCTCCGTCGCGCAGGCCGATGAGCGCGCGGCCCGCGGCACGCTTTCCGCCGCCGACGAGCGCATCGCCCGCGACCAGCGCCAGCTCAACGAGCTCGAGTCCGCGAAGGCGGAGGCGATGATCCGCCGCGACCGCGCCCAGGAGACGCTGACCGTCAAGGACGGCCAGGTCGCGCAGCTGCGCGACGCCATCGTCGCCGGCGAGCATTCCGTCGAGGCGGCCCGCGCCGAGAGCGAGCTGCGCCGCGCCGCCCTCGGCGAGGTCCGCCTCTCGCTCGCCGAGCAGCGCCAGCGGCTCGAACTGGTGGGCCGCGAGGTCGCCGAGCTCGAGTCGCGCCGCGCCGAAGCCTCCGCCCGCCTCTCCGCCCGCCGGGCCGAGTCCGCCCACAACGACCGCCAGGTCGCGGAACTCCGCGCCCTGGCCGCCGCCGCGAAGGAGACCTCGCTCCGCCTCGCCGGGGAGATCGAGCTGTCCGCCGCCGCCCTCGCGACCGTGCGCCAGGAGCTCGCGGCCACTGACACCGCCGTCGAGGCCGAGGACCGCGTGCTGGCCGGCGACCGCGACAAGCTGCGCGTCGCCGATACCCGCCTGCGCTCGCTCGAGGTCGCGCTGGCCGAGCAGACTTCCCAGTGCGGCTTCCTCGTCGAGAAGGTCCAGGCCGACCACCAGCTCGACGTGGCCACGGTCGACTGGCGCCTGCAGCTCTGGCTTTCCGAGGGTGAGCCCGAGGGCCTCGCGAACTTCGACGATCTCGAGGACCCGGAGGAGAAGGAATCCGAGCGCCGTCCCGCCAAGGCCCCCGTCCGCCGCGGCGAACCGACCGCCGAGGACCTCGCCGCCCTCGACACGACCGACTGGCCGCCCCTCGTCCGCGAAATCGCCGAGCTGCGCGACCGCATGGCCGGCATGGGCTCCGTCAACCTCGTCGCGGTCGAGGAGTACTCCTCCCTGCGCGAGCGCCATGACTTCCTCACGAAGCAGAGCGACGACCTCTGGAAGGCCAAGGGGGAGCTGACCAAGGCGATCGACGAGCTCAACCAGACCTCCCTGAAGCTCTTCACCGACACCTTCGAGCAGGTCCGCAAGAACTTCCAGTTCACCTTCGATCGCCTGTTCGTCGGCGGCAAGGCGGACCTCCAGCTCGTCCAAGGCGAGGACGTCCTTGAGAGCGGCATCGAGATCATCGCCCAGCCGCCCGGCACGAAGCTGCGCGGCATCTCGCTGCTCTCCGGCGGCCAGCGCACGATGACGGCCGTCGCCCTGCTGTTCGCGATCTACATGGTGAAGCCGTCCCCGCTCTGCGTCCTCGACGAGCTCGACGCCCCGCTGGACGACACCAACGTGGGCCGCTTCACGGACATCATCCGCGAATTCACGCGGCATTCCCAGTTCCTGGTGATCACCCATAATAAGCGTACCGTCTCGGCGGCCGACGCGATCTTCGGGGCCACCATGCAGGAGAAGGGGGTCACCCGGCTGTTCTCGATGCGTTTCAACAAGGAACGCGACGAAGCCGAGCCGACTACCCCGGGCGGTTTCACGATGGCCCGCTGAGGTCGCTTGCCTTGGCCCCACCCGCCGTTAGGCTGGCAGGGTCATGAGCCGCCTCCTCGCCTACATCGCCCTCCTCCCGGCGCTGCTGACTGCCGGCGTGTCCTTCGAATCCGACCCCCGCCCGGTCAACCGCGCCGTGCCTGGCGCCAGCTATGCCGACATGCTCACGCGCATCATGCCGGCCGTGGTCAGCATCCGCACCGCTCAGGTCATCCCGCCTGAGGTCTTGCGCCGGCTACGCGGGCGCATCGACCCGAGCGACGTGCAGGTCGACCGCAAGACGGGCGAGGTCATGGTGCCGGCCGGCCTGGGTTCCGGCACGATCATCCACCCTGAAGGCTACGTCATCACCAATCGCCACGTCGTCACCTTGCCCAACAACCAGACGGCCGAGACCGTCTTCGTGAAGTTGAACGACCGCCGCGAGTTTCGGGCCAAGGTGCTCGGGGTCGACTCGAAGACGGACATCGCCGTCCTCAAGGTCGAGGAGCGCAATCTCCCTTACGCTCGCTTCGCCGACAGCGACAAGGTGCGCGTCGGCGACGTGGTGTTGGCCATCGGCAACCCCCTCGGCGTCGGCATGACGGTCACTTCCGGCATCATCTCCGCCACCGGCCGCTCCGGGATGGGGCTCGACTACGAGGACTTCCTCCAGACCGACGCCGCGATCAATCCGGGCAATAGCGGCGGGCCTTTGATCGACTTCGAGGGCCGCATCGTCGGTATGAACACGGCCATCCGCACCTCCGGCAACGGCGGGAGCATCGGCATCGGGTTCTCCATTCCCGCCAACCTGATGGTCGGCGTCGCGGTCGATCTGGCGAACACGGGCAAGGTGGTGCGCGGCCTGATCGGCGTCTTTGGCGAGGACCTCGCGGCCGACGAGGCTGCGAAACTCAACCTGAACCGTAACGGCGCGGTCCGCGTCACCGAGGTGAGCGACGGCCTGCCGGCGGCCAAGGCCGGCCTGCGGGTCGGGGACATCATCGTGGCGCTCGATGGCCGGCCGTTCGACGGCTGGACCGACCTCCGTGTTGCCATCTCTCGGCGCAAACCCGGCGAGACCCTCACGCTGAGCTATGTCCGCGAAGGGCGCGGAGCCCTGGCCCGAATCATCGTCGCGGCCCGCCCCGCCGGCAGCTGACCGTGCGTTCGCTCCGGACCATCCGCGACCTCACCGGGGGTCGTTTACCTCCGCTGACTCGCCGGGCTTTGGTCGCCGGGTTGGTCGTCTTCCTGGCCGTCTTGGTACTGGTCCGGCCGACCGACGGCGGTTTGCCCGCGGTCGAACCCCTGCGCTCGGGCGTGCGCTGGGTGGCCAAGGGCGACGGCACGACGGAGGCGGCGGTATTGCTCGACCCCTCGGTGGCCTACATGCCAGCTCGCTTGATCAATGCCCCTGAGGCCACCATGGTCGGGCCTAAGCCGAGCGAGGAAACTCCTTTTGCCCGGCTGGACCGGAGATTGCTCAGTGACCCGTTTAAGGGGGACGAGCCCCCGCTGAAGACGGCGGACCCCACCTCGCCTTTGGTGGCCTCCGCTGTCCCCCTTGCCCAGGCCGAACCCTTCACGACCTTCGGGAGAGCCAATTTGAC
The DNA here is from genome assembly GCA_903882335.1 of uncultured Opitutia bacterium. Lineage (GTDB taxonomy): Bacteria > Verrucomicrobiota > Verrucomicrobiia > Opitutales > UBA953 > UBA953. The sequence goes on from CAIRWP010000067.1 coordinate 5,790, forward strand.
CCAATCTGGCCTCCCTCCCCGTCATGGAAGCTTTGAAGTTTTCGACCTTAATGGGGGTTCAAAGCCTTCAATAAGTGGGATTTTGCCCCCTTTAGACATCAAAAAGTTAAAATCAGAAGATAAAAATAAAGAAAACACCCCACTGGTGGCTTTTTTTGAGGCAACAATCGGGCTTGATTCACTCGGGCTGCAGGGTGTCCCTACCTTGGTTAGGTCCACCGGCGATAAGGCGGTCGACCGCGGGATTTTGACGTGGGCGGCCGGGGTTCCTTGGGCCAAGCATTTGCCCCCCGGATCGTACCGGCTGACGGTCGTCCCCTAAGGGCGCCAGACGGGTTGTAAAAGGCTTGGAAATATCCGCTTGACGGGGGTGGTGGGCATGGTCATTCAAACCCTTCCCTCCGCGTCCCAAGCACGTGGCCGGGATGCCCCTGTAGCTCAGTTGGCAGAGCGCGTCCTTGGTAAGGACGAGGTCGCTGGTTCAAATCCAGTCGGGGGCTCCACCACTTTCCTTTCCACACACCAACCAACCACCTCCCACCACCAAAACCATGGCCAAAGAGAAGTTCAACCGCACCAAGCCCCACGTCAACGTCGGTACCATCGGTCACATCGACCATGGCAAGTCGACCACGACCGCCGCGATCGTCGCCGTCCAGGCTCGCAAGGGTCTCGCCGAGACCAAGTCGTACGCCGAAATCACCAAGGGCGGCACCGTCCGCGACGCCACGAAGACCGTGACCATCGCCGCCTCGCACGTCGAGTACGAGTCCGTCAGCCGCCACTACGCCCACGTCGACTGCCCGGGCCACGCTGACTTCGTCAAGAACATGATTACCGGCGCCGCCCAGATGGATGGTGCGATCCTCGTCGTCTCCGCCGCCGACGGCGTCATGCCCCAGACCAAGGAGCACATCCTCCTCGCCCGCCAGGTCGGCGTGCCGAAGATCGTCGTCTGGCTCAACAAGGTCGACCTCTCCGAGCCCGACCTGATCGACCTCGTCGAGATGGAAGTCCGCGACCTCCTCAACAAGTACCAGTACGACGGCGACAACGCCAAGATCGTCCGTGGTTCCGCCACCGCCGCCCTTGACGCCAAGCCGGAAGGCGAGCAGGCCATCCAGAACCTCCTGGACGCCCTCGACGCCGAAATCCCTGAGCCGAAGCGCGAGACCGACAAGCCCTTCATGATGGCTGTCGAAGACGTCTTCTCCATCACCGGTCGCGGCACCGTCGCCACCGGCCGCATCGAGCGTGGTGTCATCAAGGTCGGCGAAGAAATCGAAATCGTCGGCCTCCGCGACACCCTCAAGACCACCGTCACCGGCGTCGAAATGTTCCGCAAGGAGCTCGACCAGGGTCAGGCTGGCGACAACGTCGGTCTCCTCGTCCGTGGCGTCGAAAAGAGCCAGATCGAGCGCGGCCAGGTCCTCGCCAAGCCGGGTAGCATCAAGCCCCACACCGTCGCCAAGGCGCAGATCTACGTGCTCAAGGCCGACGAAGGTGGTCGCCACACGTCCTTCACCAACAACTACCGCCCGCAGTTCTTCTTCGGTACCTGCGACGCGACCGGCACCGTCATCCTCCCGGAAGGCGTGGAAATGGTGATGCCCGGCGACAACGTCACGATCACGATCGAGCTGCAGAAGCCCGTCGCGATGGAGAAGGGCCAGCGCTTCGCCCTCCGCGAAGGCGGCAAGACCATCGGCGCCGGCCAAATCCTCGAGATCACCAAGTGATTCCGCGCCGAAAGGCCTGATTCACGATGCCGCGGCCCCCGAAAAAGGGGCCCGGCATCGGTCTCTTTAAAAACCAACACACAGGACGGTAGCTCAATTGGCAGAGTAGCGGTCTCCAAAACCGTTGGTTGTGGGTTCGACTCCCACCCGTCCTGCCACCTTCACCCTCAATCACCACCACCACATGTTCAGCTTCCTCGGACGCCTGCGCCAATTCTGGAACGAGACCATCAACGAGGTCTTCGTGAAGGCTTCGTGGCCCACGCTCAAGGAGCTGGCGGACTCCACCCTGGTCGTGATCGTCGTCGTCGCCCTCCTGGGCGCCGTCGTCTTCCTCTGCGATTTCTCGCTCTCCAACTTCGTCCAGTTCGCGACCCATCTGGTCCGCTGAACCTCCCATGTCCAACTCCCCCTCCGATTACCGCTGGTACACGCTCCAGACTCTCTCGAACAACGAGAGCAAGGCGAAGCGTCTCCTCGAAAAAGCCATCAAGGACGAGGAGATGGGCGACTACGTCGCCGAGATCCTCATGCCGGTGAAGACCGTCAAGGAGTTTCGCAACGGCAAGAAGCGCGAGAGCGAGATGAAGTTGTACCCCTCGTACCTCTTCGTTCGGGCCCGCTTCTTCGACGAGGACGGCAACCTGCTGGAGGCCCCTTGGAATCTCCTCCGCGGCATCGACGGCATCATCGGCCTGATCGGCGGCCAGACCCCCGTCCCGCTGCGCGAGGACGAGATCCGCACCATCCAGCAGCAGATGGCCGACGCGGCCGACAAGGTCGTGCCGAAGATCGAGTACCATCTGGGCGAGCGCGTTAAGATCACCGACGGACCCTTCGCGAACCTCGCCGGCAACATCGATAAGATCGAGCCCGACCGTGGCATTCTCCAGGTCTCCGTCGACATCTTCGGTCGTTCCACCCCGGTCGAGCTCCAGTTCTGGCAGGTCGAGCGCGACGATCGCGACTGATCCCTTTTCCACTCCTAACTTCCAAACTACACCACCATGGCCAAGAAAGTCGTCGCCGAAATCAGGCTCCAGCTCCCCGCGGGCGCCGCTAATCCTGCTCCCCCCGTCGGCCCCGCGCTCGGCGCGAAGGGCGTCAACATCATGGCGTTCTGTAAGGAATTCAACGCCAAGACCAAGGACCAGGCCGGCATGATCCTCCCGGTCATCATCTCCGTCTACCAAGACAAGTCCTTCACCTTCGTCCTCAAGTCCCCGCCCGCCTCCGTCCTGCTCAAGAAGGCCGCGAAGATCGAGTCCGGTTCCAAGGTGCCGAACCGCGACAAGGTCGGCAAGGTCACCAAGAAGCAGCTCCTCGAAATCGTCGAGCTCAAGAAGAAGGACCTGAACGCCATCAACCCCGACAACGCCGCGCGCATGATCGCCGGCACCGCCCGCTCCATGGGCATCGAGGTCGTCGGCTGATTTTCACCCAACCCTAAACCCACCCAACCACTGCACCCCGCAGGAGACCAAAAGTCGCTATGAGCAAACAACCCAGCAAGCGCTACCGCGCCGCCGCCCAGGTCGCCGACCTGAAGGCGAAGTACGACATCGCCCAAGCCGCCGAGATCATCAAGAAGATGCCCGGCGCCAAGTTCGACGAGACCGTCGAGATTTCCGCCTTCCTCGGCGTCGATCCCAAGCAGTCGGACCAGATGGTCCGCGGCACCGTCTCCCTCCCGAACGGTTCCGGCAAGAAGATCAAGGTCCTCGCCTTCACCGAGAACCCGGCCGAAGCCCTCGCCGCCGGCGCGGATTACGCCGGCCTCGCCGACCTGATCGCCAAGGTCAACGGCGGGTTCCTCGACTTCGACGTCGCCATCTCCACCGTCACCGCGATGAAGGACGTCCGTCAGGTCGCCCGCGTCCTCGGTCCGAAGGGCCTCATGCCGAACCCGAAGTCCGGCACCGTCTCCGATGACATCCCGAAGACCATCAAGGAAGTGAAGGCCGGTCGCGTCGAATTCAAGATGGATAAGACGGCCAACATCGTGATCGTCATCGGCAAGAAGTCCTTCTCCGCCCTGCAGCTCACCGAGAACGCCCAGGCCGCCCTGTCCGCCCTCGTGAAGGCCCAGCCCGCCGGTTTCGCCGGCGGCCGCTTCATCAAGTCCATCACCGTGAGCGCCAGCATGAGCCCCGGCGTCGCCGTGGACCTCAAGCCCTACTCGGCCGCCGCCGCGACCGCCTAATCCCGTAACCCCGAGCACCCCCGAACATGCGCGCCGAAAAACAATTCCTCGTCGACGAAGTGGCCGCCCAGCTGGCCGCCTCCAACTACCTGCTCCTCGCCAACTTCACGGGCGTCACCGTGGAGAACGCGACCAAGGTCCGCGAACAGCTCCGCGCCCACGGCGCCGAGTACCACGTGGTCAAGAACAGCATCCTCAACATCGCCGTCAAGGATGCCAAGCTCCCTGAGCTCCCGCGCGAGGCCCTCACCGGCCACACCGCTCTCGTCACCGGCGGCAACAACCCGACCGGCGTGGCCAAGGTCCTCGTGACCTTCTTCAAGGACTTCTCCAAGCTGGAGGTCAAGGGCGGCATCCTCGATGCCAAGCTCCTGAGCAAGGCCGAGGTCGAGTCCCTCTCCAAGCTGCCGTCCCTCGACGGTATCCGTGCCCAGCTGCTCTCGCTGCTGTCCACCCCGGCCTCGTCGTTTGTCCGCGTCCTCGACGCGAAGCGCCAGGCTGCCGAGAAGGCCGCCTAAACCCCTTTCCTCGCGGAGGTCCGGCCATGTTGGTCGGATCCGAGCGGGGGGAACCCACCAACCCAATACAACCCAAATCCAAAGAACCCCGGTTAGGGGCCTCGCGCCCTCAAATGTCCTTCACCGGACGCTAACCATTCAAGGAAACCCAATACCATGAGCAACATCACCAAGGAACAAGTCGTCGAGTGGCTGAGCGCCCAGAGCGTTCTCGATATCGCCAATCTCGTCAAGGACCTCGAAACGAAGTGGGGCGTCTCCGCCGCCGCTCCGGTCGCGGTCGCCGCCGCCGGCGCCGGTGCCGCCGCCGCCGCTCCCGCCGAGGAGAAGACCACCTTCGACGTCATCCTGAAGGCCAAGGGCGCCACGCCCATCAACGTCATTAAGGAAGTCCGCACCATCACCGGCCTCGGCCTCAAGGAAGCCAAGGACCTGGTCGACGGCGCCCCGAAGCCCGTCAAGGAAGGCGTGTCCAAGGACGAAGCCAAGGACATCGAGACCAAGCTCAAGGCCGCCGGCGCCGAGGTCGAGGTCAAGTAACCTCGGTTCCGCCGCCACGAAGCGGGGAGGGGAGCGCCCTCCCGGGCCCACCCCCTCCCCGCCTCTTCTTTCCCCCCGGCCGCCCGGTCCGACCCAACCAGGCAACACAGTCCGCCCACCGCACCACACCGACCTTCCTCGCCCACTTCACCCGCCATGTCCAACGAGCGCAAAAACTTCGGTAAACTCCGCGAAGTCATCCCTCCGCCGAACCTGATCGAGAACCAGATCTTCTCCTTCAACGAGTTCCTGCAGATCGACGAGGACGCCGCCGCCCGCCAGAACGTCGGCCTCGACGCCGTCTTCCGCGAGGCTTTCCCGGTCGAGAGCAACAACGGCACCTTCCGCCTCGAGTACCTCGAGTACAGCCTGGTCATGCCGAAGTCGACCGAGCTCGAGTGCATCCGCGAGGGCACCACCTACGCCATCTCCGTCATGTTGAAGCTGCGTCTCCGCGAGAAGCAGGCCTTCAAGGACGAGGAGATCCTCATGGGCGAGGTCCCGATGATCACCGACCGCGGTTCCTTCATCGTCAACGGCGCCGAGCGCGTCGTCGTCTCCCAGCTGCACCGCAGCCCGGGCATCTGCTTCGAGGAGTCGGCCCACACCAGCGGCAAGGTGCTGCACGCCTTCCGCATCATCCCCGACCGCGGCACCTGGATCGAGATCCAGTTCGACCAGAACGACCTGCTCTGGGTCTACCTCGACCGCCGCCGCCGCCGCCGCAAGTTCCTCGTCACCACCTTGCTCCGCGCCTTCGGCTACAAGGACGACAAGGATATCCTCTCCCTCTTCTACGACCATCGCGAGATGACCGCCAAGGCGGCCCTCGAGCTCGACCCCGAGGCCCTCTCCCAGCTCGTCTACGCCGACCCCATCGTCGACGTCGAGACCGGCAAGGTCGTCGCCAAGCAGTACGACAAGCTTTCCCGCGAGACCCTCAAGGAGATCCACAAGCAGCTGCCCAAGCAGAAGTTCGGCGTCTTCGACACCGCCTTCGACGACGGCGCGATCATCCTCTCCCTCCGCAAAGACATCGGCGCGGTCCGCAACGAGGAGGAGGCCCTCAAGGAGATCTTCCGCAAGCTCCGCCCGGGCGAGCCCGTCAACGTCAAGGGCGCCCGCGCCCACATGCAGCGCCTCTTCCAGGACCCTCTGCGCTACGACCTCGGCCGCGTCGGCCGCTACAAGCTCAATCAGAAGCTCAGCTTGGACGTCTCCCTCGACACCCGCACGATCACCCCGGAGGACATCGTCGAGGCCACCAAGCTTCTCTGCAAACTGCGCGCCGGCGACGGCGCCATCGACGACATCGACCACCTCGGCTCGCGCCGCGTGCGCAACGTCGGCGAGCTTCTCGCCAACCAGTGCCGCGCCGGCCTCAAGAACGTCGTCAAGACCGTCAAGGCCCGCATCAACGAGTACGACCAGAGCGTCGACTCGATCACCCCGCAGAAGCTCGTCAACCCGAAACCCTTCGGCAATGCCGTCCGCGAGTTCTTCGCCCGCAGCCAGCTGTCCCAGCTGATGGACCAGATCAACCCGCTCGCCGAGCTCACGCACAAGCGCCGTCTCTCCGCGCTCGGGCCCGGCGGCCTCAACCGCGACCGCGCCGGCTTCGAGGTGCGCGACGTCCATCCGTCCCACTACGGCCGCATCTGCCCAATCGAGACCCCGGAAGGTCCGAACATCGGCCTGATCAACTCCCTCTCCACCTACTCCCGCATCAACGAGTTCGGCTTCATCGAGGCCCCGTACCGCAAGGTCGCGCGCGGCAAGGTCTCGAGCCAGGTCGAGTTCATGACGGCCGACCAAGAGGAGAAGTTCAAGGTCGCCCAGGCCAATTCCGAGCTCGACGAGGCCTCCCGCCTCAAGGGCAAGGTCACCGTCCGCTTCCGCGATGATATCCTCGAGGTCGACCCCGAGGACGTCGACTACATGGACGTCTCCCCGCAGCAGGTCGTGTCCGTGGCCGCCGCGCTCATCCCCTTCCTGGAGCATGACGACGCGAACCGCGCGCTCATGGGTTCCAACATGCAGCGCCAGGGCGTGCCGCTGGTCATCACCGAGGCCCCCTACGTGGGCACCGGCCTCGAGCGCCGCGTGGCCATCGACTCGAAGACGGTCGTCGTCGCCGAGGGTCCGGGCATCGTCGCCGCGGCCGACTCGCGCCGTATCGTCATCACCAAGGACGGCGAGGTCCCGCCCGCCCAGCTCGAGAACAAGAAGTTCAAGTCCGAGCCGTCCAAGGGTATCTACGTCTACGACCTCCGCAAGTTCCTCAAGACCAACTCGTCCACCTGCTTCAACCAGCGCCCGCTGGTCCGCCGTGGCGACAAGGTGAAGGCCGGTGACATCATCGCCGACGGCGCCGCCACCGACAAGGGCGAGCTCGCGCTCGGCCGCAACGTCCTGGTCGGCTTCATGCCCTGGAACGGCTACAACTTCGAGGACGCGATCCTCCTCTCCGAGCGCATGCTCAAGGACGACGTCTTCACGTCCGTCCACATCGAGGAGTTCGAGGTCACCGCGCGCGACACCAAGCTCGGGCCCGAGCAGATCACCCGCGACATCCCGAACCTCGGCGAGGAAGCCCTGCGCAACCTCAACCGCGACGGCGTCATCCGCATCGGCGCCGAGGTGAAGCCCGACGACATCCTCGTCGGCAAGATCACCCCGAAGTCCGAGGGAGACCTCGCCCCCGAGGAGAAGCTCCTCCGCGCCATCTTCGGCGAGAAGGCCCGCGACGTGAAGGACACTTCCCTCCGCGTGCCCTCCGGCATCTCTGGCATCATCATGGACGTGAAGGTCTCGTCCCGCACCGACCAGGATGACGGCCGCCTCTCCCCGAACGACCAGCGCCGCGCGCTCAAGAAGGTCAACGAGGAGTACCGCACCCAGGATTCCCGCCTCCGCGAGGAGATGACGGAATCCCTCTCCAACATCCTGCTCGGCGAGAAGATCCCGCTGGACGTCAAGAATTCCGACACCGGCGAGGCCATCATCCCGGCCAACCGCAAGATCACCAAGACCCTCCTCCGCCGTCTGGCGTCCGTCTCCCGCACCATCGAGATGAACGACTCGCCGGTGAAGCAGAAGATCCGCCAGATCGTCGACGGCTACCACCGCCGCTTCGACGAGCTCGAGCAGGAGCGCACCCGCAAGGTCGAAGCCATCGAGCAGGGCATCGACGAGGGCGGCGCGATCAAGAACGTCAAGGTCTACATCGCCACCAAGCGCAAGATTCAGGTCGGCGACAAGATGGCCGGCCGCCACGGCAACAAGGGCGTCGTCGCCCGCATCGTGCCGGTCGAGGACATGCCTTACCTCTCCGACGGAACCCCCGTCGACATCTGCCTCAACCCCCTGGGCGTGCCTTCCCGCATGAACGTCGGCCAGGTGCTCGAGACGCACCTCGGCTGGGCTTGCTCCAAGCTCGGCCTGAAGGTCGCCACCCCGATCTTCGACGGCATCCCCGAGAAGCAGATCCGCGAATACCTCAAGCAGGCCGGCCTGCCCGAGACCGGCAAGGCCATGCTCATCAACGGCCACACCGGCGAGGCCTTCGACCAGGACGTCGTCGTCGGCTACATCTACATGATGAAGCTGAACCACCTCGTCGCGGACAAGATCCACGCGCGCGCCACCGGTCCTTACAGCCTCATCACCCAGCAGCCGCTCGGCGGCAAGGCCCAGTACGGCGGCCAGCGCTTCGGCGAGATGGAAGTCTGGGCCCTCGAGGCCTACGGCGCCGCCTACACCCTGCAGGAGCTCCTCACGGTCAAGTCCGACGACGTCGCCGGCCGCACCAAGATCTACGAGCAGCTCGTCAAGGGCGACAACACCCTGGTCAGCGGCACCCCGCAGTCCTTCAACGTCCTGATGAAGGAGATGCAGGCGCTCTGCCTCGACGTTCGTCTGGGCAGCACCACCGCCGCCGAACGCAGCTAATCCCCAGCCCTTACCGACATGATCCACCCGGAGCACACCCCCGAGTTCACGCCGAACGAGTCCAAGGAGCAGTCCTTCGACTTCGTCTCCATCTCGATCGCCTCCCCCGAGGAGATTGTCGCCTGGACGGGCGAGCAGTTCCTCGCCGAGCTCGACGAGCACGGCAACCGCAAGGTCAAGGGCCTCAAGGAGGTCAAGAGCCCCGAGACCATCAACTACCGCTCCTTCAAACCCGAGCCCAACGGCCTCTTCTGCCAGCGCATCTTCGGTCCGGTGCGCGACTACGAGTGCTATTGCGGCAAGTACAAGAAGGTAAAGTACAAGGACGTCGTCTGCGATAAGTGCGGCGTCGAGGTCACTGTCTCCCGCGTCCGTCGCGAGCGCATGGGCTACATCCGCCTGGCGATCCCGGTCTCCCACATCTGGTTCCTGAAGAGCATGCCCAGCCGCCTGTCGCTGATGCTCGACATGACCACCCGCCAGCTCGAGCAGGTCATCTACTACCAGAAGTATCTGGTGGTCGACCCCGGCCAGACCGGCCTCGCCGAGAAGGACCTCCTCGATGAGGAGTCCTACCGCAAGGCCGTCGAACAGCACGGCCCCGACGCCTTCAAGGCCCGCATGGGCGCCGAAGCCCTCCAGCAGCTGCTCAAGAAGATGGATCTCGCCGCCACCGTCGAGAACCTCCGCGACCAGCTCCGCTCCACCCGCTCGAAGCAGATCAAGAAGAAGATCGCCCGCCGCATGAAGATCATCCAGGGCTTCCTGGCTTCCGGCAAGCGCCCCGAGCACATGATCCTGACGATCCTGCCGGTGATCCCCCCGGATCTCCGCCCGCTCGTCCCCCTCGAAGGCGGCCGCTTTGCCACCTCCGACCTGAACGACCTCTACCGTCGCGTCATCAACCGCAACAACCGCCTGAAGCAGCTCATCCAGATGAAGACGCCCGACGTCATCATCCACAACGAGATGCGCATGCTCCAGGAAGCCGTCGACGCCCTCCTCGACAACGGCCGCCACGGCAAGCCGGTCAAGGACCGCGACCGTCAGCTCAAGTCCATCTCGGACATGCTGAAGGGCAAGCACGGCCGTTTCCGCCAGAACCTCCTCGGCAAGCGCGTCGACTATTCCGGCCGCTCCGTCATCGTCATCGGTCCCGAGCTCAAGCTCAACCAGTGCGGTCTGCCCAAGAAGATGGCGCTCGTCCTCTTCGAGCCGTTCATCATCCGCCGCCTCAAGGAGCTCGGCTTCGCGCACACCGTCCGCGGCGCCCGCAAGCACATCGAGCAGAAGAAGCCCGAGGTCTGGGACATCCTGGAAGAAGTCACCAAGGGCCACCCGGTCTTCCTGAACCGCGCCCCGACGCTCCACCGCCTCTCCATCCAGGCCTTCGAGCCCGTCCTTATCGAGGGCGACGCCATCCGCCTGCACCCGCTTGTCTGTACCGCCTACAACGCGGACTTCGACGGTGACCAGATGGCCGTCCACGTCCCGCTGTCCCTGGAAGCCATCATGGAGTGCAAGCTCCTGATGATGTCCACGAACAACATCTTCTCGCCGTCGAGCGGCAAGCCGATCCTCACGCCGTCCCAGGACATCGTGCTCGGCGCCTACTACCTGACGCTCGAGCCGGCCGATAAACCGGCCGACGAGAAGCACCTCCCGGTGCTCGGTTCCGTCTCCGAGGCGACTTACGCCGAGGCCGAGGGCGCTCTGCACTTCCACGACTGGGTCCGCTTCGCCAACCCCGACCAGGGTCGCGACACGGTCTACGGCGACAAGGCGGCCCGCACCATCGTCACCACCGTCGGCCGCATCCTCTTCAATACGATCTGGCCCGCCGAAATCGGCTTCGTCAACTTCACGGTCAAGAAGGGGCAGCTCGGCGACCTCATCCTGAACACGTACAAGCACTGCGGCCGCGAGGCTTCCATCCCGGTGCTGGACGCCCTCAAGGAGACCGGTTTCCGCGTCGCCACGAAGGCCGGCATCTCGATCGGCGTCAGCGACATGATCTACCCGAAGGAGAAGGACGGCATCGTCCGCGACGCCACGGGCAAGGTCCGCGAGTTCCAGCGCCAGAACGAGGCCGGCACGATCACCAACGACGAGCGTCGTAACAAGGTCGTCGACACCTGGTCCTCCGCGACGGACACCATCGCCCAGTCGGTGTACAAGACCCTCTCCGAATCCGCCAAGGTCGCCGGCGTCCGCAAGGGCGACCCGCGCCACGAGCACCGCATGCTCATCAACCCGGTGTACGTCCTCATGGACTCCGGCGCGCGCGGCAACAAGGCCCAGGTGAAGCAGCTCTGCGGCGCCCGCGGCCTGATGGCCAAGCCTTCCGGCGAAATCATCGAGCGCCCGATCATGTCCTCGTTCCGCGAGGGCCTGTCCGTCCTCGAGTACTTCATCTCGACCCACGGCGCCCGCAAGGGTCTCTCCGACACGGCGCTCAAGACCGCCGACGCCGGCTACATGACCCGTAAGCTCTGCGACGTGGCCATGGACGTCATCGTCACGGACAACGCCGAGGTCGTGACCGGTTCCGAGATCATCACCCTCTCCGACGCCGCGCTCGGCCGCCACCTGGCCTCCGACGTCCCGAATCCCTCCGGCGCCGCCAAGGCGCTCGCCAAGGCCGAGACCTCCCTCACGGAGGAGCTCCTCGCCAAGCTGCGCGACGCCGGCGTCGACCGCGTCAACGTCCGCCTGCCGAACGGCGTGTGGAAGTCCGCCATCTACGACGGCGACGAGCTCCTCGTCTCCCTCGCCGAGCGTATCATCGGCCGCTGCCCGTCCGACGACGTGGTCAACCCGCTGAATCCCTCCGAGGTCATCGTGAAGGCCGGCGTCCTCATCGACGAGGCTTCCGCCAAGCACATCGAGACGGTCGGCATCGACCGCGTCAAGGTGCTCTCGCCGCTCACGCACATGAACGTGAACGCGATCCCGGCCCGCTCCTACGGCCTCGACCCGTCGACCGGTCGCATGGTCGAGCGCGGCACCGCCGTCGGTATCATCGCCGCCCAGTCCATCGGCGAACCCGGCACCCAGCTCACCATGCGTACGTTCCACATCGGTGGCGTCGCGCAGCTGAAGTCCCCCGAGGTCAAGGCGAAGCAGGGCGGCAAGGTCTCCTTCGTCGACCTCACCTGCGTCGAGATCAAGGGCGGCACCCAGGTCGCGGTCAACGGCAACGGCTCGATCCGCATCCTCAATGACGCCGACCAGCCCGTCGAGGAGTACCGCATCGTAGCCGGTTCCGTCATCAACGTGAAGGACGGCAAGAAGGTCGCCAAGGGCGAGCCGATCGCCGCGTGGGACCCGAACTTCACCCCGATCCTCGCCAACCATGACGGCAAGGTCCGCCTTGTCGACATGATCTCCGGCGTGACCTTCACCGAGGAACGCGACGCCTCCAGCAACACGTTCTTCAAGTACGTCATCGAGTACTCGGACGAGCAGAA
>CAIRWP010000068.1 GCA_903882335.1 uncultured Opitutia bacterium
ATCCCCGACGAGGTCGCGGCGATCTTCGACCCGCTGGGCAACGCGGTGCACACCGCGCTCTCCTTCGACCTCGTGGGCGAGGACGTGCTCATCACCGGCGCAGGCCCCATCGGCATCATGGCCATCGCGATCGCCAAGGCCGCGGGCGCGCGCAAGGTCATCATCACTGACGTCAACCCCTGGCGCCTCGAGCTCGCCCGCAAGCTAGGCCCGACGCGCGCCGTCGACGTCTCGAAGGAGGACCTCCATCAGGTCCAGCAGGAGCTCGGCATGACCGAGGGCTTCGACGTCGCCCTCGAGATGTCGGGTAACGCCCGCGCGCTCGACCAGATCCTCGACAACATGGCGTGCGGCGGCCGCATCGCGCTCCTCGGCATCATCCCCGGCAAGGCGGCCATCGACTGGAACAAGGTCATTTTCCGGGGCCTCCACATCAAGGGCATCTACGGTCGCGAGATGTACGAGACCTGGTACAAGATGATCGCGCTGCTGCAATCCCACGTGGACATCACCCCGGCGATCACGCATCGCCTGCCCGCGCGCGAGTTCCGGCGCGGCTTCGAGGCCATGCTGTCTGGACAATCCGGCAAAGTCGTCCTCGATTGGACGCAGCTCTGAACGCCATGTACGCCCCGCTCCAAGGCCTCCTCGCCCAACGCCTCGCCGATGTCCGCGCGAGCGGACTCTACAAGCAGGAGCGTCTGATCGACTCCGCCCAGGGCTCGCGCGTCCGGCTCAAGGACGGCCGGGAGGCGCTCAACCTCTGCGCGAACAACTACCTCGGGCTGGCGAACCACCCGCAGGTGAAGGCCGCCGCGGCCGCCGCGCTCGAGCGCTGGGGCTACGGCCTCGGCTCCGTCCGGTTCATCTGCGGCACCCAGACGATCCACCGCGAACTCGAGGCCGCGATCAGCGACTTCCTCGGCACCGAGGACACGATTCTTTATTCGTCCTGCTGGGACGCCAACGGCGGCCTCTTCGAGACGATCCTCGGGGCGGAGGACGCGGTCCTCTCCGACGCCCTCAACCACGCCTCGATCATCGACGGTATCCGGCTCTGCAAGGCCCAGCGCCTGCGTTACGCGAATTGCGACCTGGCCGACCTCGAGGCGAAGCTGGTCGAGGCGAAGGGCGCGCGCGTGAAGCTCATCGCGACCGACGGGGTCTTCTCGATGGACGGCACCATCGCGCCGCTCGCGGCGATCTGCGACCTGGCCGACCAGCACGGCGCCGTCGTCATGATGGACGACTCCCATGGCGTCGGCTTCCTCGGGAAGACGGGCCGCGGGACCCATGAGCATCGCGGCTGCCAAGGTCGGGTGGACATCATCACCGGCACCCTGGGCAAGGCGCTCGGCGGCGCCAGCGGCGGCTACACGTCCGGCCGCAAGGAGGTCATCGATATCCTGCGCCAGCAGAGCCGCACCTACCTCTTCTCCAACTCCGTCGCGCCGGTGATCGTGGCGACCACCCTCGCCATCCTGAAGCTCCTCCGCGCTTCGACCGAGTTGCGCGACCAGCTCGTGGCCAACGCGGCCTACTGGCGCCGGGGCCTGACGGAGCTCGGCTTCACCCTCCCGCCTGGCGAGCACCCGATCGTACCGGTCATGCTCGGCGACGGCGTCGTGGCGCAGAAGTTCGCCGCGGCCCTGCTCGAGCACGGCGTCTACGCGGTCGGCTTCTTCTATCCCGTGGTCGCCCAGGGCAAGGCGCGTATCCGCACCCAGCTGTCGGCCGCGCACACCCGCGCCGAGCTGGACGAGGCGCTGGCGGCCTTCGCCGCGGCCAAGCGCGACTGCGGCCTCTGACCCGGCTTGCGCTCGGCGCACGGGTCCCTACGGTCGGCCCCATGGATCCCAGCCGCCGCGAAATGGAGGAGCGCATCGCCTTCCTCCAAAGGCATGTCGAACAGCAGGACCGTGTCCTGCTGGAGCTCTCGCGCGAGGTCGCCAAGCTGGTCGACCGACTTGCCCGGCTGGAGGCCAAGTCCGCGCAGGCCGCCGATGCGGCCGAGTCCGGCCCGCTCGCCGATGAACGTCCGCCCCATTGGTAGGCCGACGACATGTGCGGCCGCGTCACGCAGTTTTCCCGTCATGAGGAGCTCCTCCGGAGTCTCGGCGCCGTCGCGCCCGCCGTCGCGCCGCGTTACAACATCTCCCCGGGTACCCCGCTCCTCTGCTTGCGTCGCGAGCAAGGCGCCGTGAAGGCCGAGGCCTTGGCCTGGGGGTTCATCCCGGCGTGGGCCGCCCCCGATAGCCAGGACGAAGGCCATGCGAACGCGCGCGCGGAGGGTATCTTCGACCGACCGACGTTCCGTGACGCGGCCCGGCTGCGCCGCTGCCTCGTGCCGATCGACGGTTACTACGAATGGAAGACGGAGGGTCGCCAGAAGATCCCGTA
>CAIRWP010000069.1 GCA_903882335.1 uncultured Opitutia bacterium
GCCCTTTCCGACCGATGGGGCCGTGGTCAAGGTCGACCGCCTGGCCGAGCAGCAGAAGGCCGGCCGCACGAGCAAGTTCCCGCACTGGGCCGTGGCCTTCAAGTTCCCGCCGGACCGCGCCGACACCGTGCTGCGCGCGATCACGATGCAGGTCGGCCGCACCGGCGCGATCACGCCCGTGGCCGAGCTCGACCCCGTGCTCCTCGCCGGCTCCACCGTGGCCCGCGCCACCTTGCACAATGCCGACGAGATCGCCCGCAAGGACATCCGCGAGGGCGACACGGTCCGTATCCAGAAGGCGGGGGAGATCATCCCGCAGATCCTCGAGGTGGTGCTCGCGAAGCGCCCCGCGGAAGCCGTCCCGTTCGACTTCGAAGCCCGCCTGAAGGAGCTAGGACTCGACGCCGTGCGCGTCGGCGATGAGGCCGCCTACAAGCTGCGCGCGCCTTCCCGGGAGATGAAGATTCGCCGGCTCATCCACTTCGCCTGCAAGCAATGCCTCGATATCGATGGCCTCGGCGAGGCCGTGGCCGAGCAGTTGGTCGATCTCGGGCTGGTCGACGCCCCGGTGGACGCGCTCAAGCTCAACCGCGGCGAATGGATGATGGTGGAAGGATTCAAGGAGAAGTCGGTCGACAACATGCTGGCCGGCCTCGCCCAAGCCAAGCAGCGCGAGCTCTGGCGGGCCATCCACGCCCTCGGCATCCCCAACGTCGGCACGCAGACCGCCAAGGACCTCGCCCGGCACTTCAAGTCGCTCGACGCGCTCGAGGCCGCCCGTTCCGCGGACCTGCTGCACACCAAGATCGGCAAGAAGGGCGGCGTCACGCACGCGGCCGTCATCCCCGGGGTCGGCGTCGAGGTCTCCGAATCCATCCTCTCCTACTTCAGCGACCCCAACCATCGCGATTGGGTCCGGGCGATGCGCGAAGCCGGGCTGAACCTGGTGGAAGCCTCGGCCGCGGCCGCCGTCGAGGGCATCGCCGGCAAGACCTTTGTCCTTACGGGCACGCTGCCCACGCTGGGCCGTGACGAAGCACGCGACCTCATCGAGAAAGCCGGCGGCAAGGTCAGCGGCAGCGTCAGCAAGAAGACCGACTACGTCGTCGCGGGCGAGGAAGCCGGCTCGAAGCTCGCGAAAGCCCAGGAACTCGGCGTCCCAGTGCTGGACGAGGACGGCCTTCGGAAGCTACTAGGGTAAACCCTCGGTAGACATCTTCATCCGGGGAACTAGATTGCCCCCATGCGCCAAATCCTACTCCTCGCCTGCCTAACGACCACGTCTTTCGCCGCCAAGCCGGCGAAGCTGCCCGCTGATTCCAGCCTGACCCCGCAGGCCATCCCGTCCAACGCTGACAATTCCGCAGGCGTGATCGGCGAGGTCGTGTCCGCCGTCCAGGGAAAGCGTCCGGATGACGATAGCCACTGGCAGAAGGCCTACCCGGCCGCCGCGGCGGGGATGAAGCGCATCGTCATCCACCTCGACGCCCAGGCCGACGAGTACGCCTGGAAGATCGAGTTGTCGGTCGGCAAGGTGATGGAGACCGATGGCGTGAACCACATCGGCGGGGGTGCCAAGATCGCGGAGAAGACGGTCGATGGTTGGGGGTATAGCTATTTCGAGGCAAAGGCAGATGGCCCTATGGCCACCACCCTCATCGGCGTGCCGCCCGGCACGCCCAAGGTGACCCGTTTCGTGACGATGGCAGGGACGGGCCCGGTCCGCTACAACAGTCGCCTCCCCTTGGTCGTCTATGTTTCGGAGGGCCTGGAGGTCCGCTACCGCCTGTGGAAGGCCGAGCCGGAGACCCGCAAAGGCGAGGCCGGTTGAATCCGCGGGCTAGGCTGGCGGTCGGGCGATAAAACGATTCAACGGAGGGCATGAGCGTCCCCGCCCTGCTGCCCGAAGCCGCCGCGGAGCTCGCCCGCCAGGGCGAGACCGCCGCGCTCGCCACGACCCTGCAACAGGGACTCGACGTCAACCTGCGCGATACCAAGGGCAACACGCTCCTCATGATCGCCGCCTACCAAGGGCGGGCCGAGACCGTGGCGATGCTGCTCAAGGCCGGTGCGCAGGTGGACCTCCGGAACGAGAAGGGCCAGACGCCGCTCGGCGGGGTGGCCTTCAAAGGGCACGTGGACATCGCGCGGATGCTGCTGGACGCCGGCGCCGATCCGCTCGGCGACCA